>CBINGT010000342.1:0-4405 GCA_966250245.1 uncultured Anaerolineae bacterium | reverse complement strand
TTACCAGCAGGAACAGCGCGCGCACCGGCCACGCCAGCAGCTTCAGCCGCCGGAGTGCATCCAGCCCCAGGCCGAGCAGCAGCGCCGCGCCGAGCCACGCGGGCCACGCGTGCCGCCCGGAGAGCTTGCCTTGCACGCCGTAGACCAGCCCCAGCAGCGTCACCAGCGGGACGAGCAGCGCAAGCACTGCGAACAGGGCGCGCTTCCACGCGCGCTCGCTGCGGTGGTAGCCCGCCCACCACAGCGGGATCGCCGCCGCGACCAGCAGCGCGATCGCCCAGGCATAGCGCGGCGGGCGCGCCTCAGCCACCATGTTCTGACCGTATGCGAAAAATTCGACGTAGGTCCGCAGCGCATCGTCTGGGGGAACCTGCGCCGCGTAGGCTGTGCCCGCGCGGATGTCCCGCCCGGACAGCGCGATCAGCCACGGCAGAAAGCCGATCACCAGCCCGCCGAACACCAGCGCGAGCAGTGCGATCCGCCGCCGCGTGGGCGCGCGAAACGCCCGCCAGCCGAAATATGACGCCAGCACGCTGATCGCCAGCGCGCCGGTATAGTGCGTGTAGAGCAGGGCCAGCGCGGTCAGCAGTGTGGCGGCGAACAGCGCGGTGCAATGTCGCTCCGGCGCTCCGGTGCGCGTGCCGCAACGCGTCCACAGACCCCACAGCAGCGCGCTCGACCAGGCGAACAGCGCCAGCGCCAGCCCGTAGGGACGCACCTCGAACGCCGCGTAGACGAAGCTCTGCGCCGGGATGAACGCCAGCGCCGCCCACCATCCCGCCGCGATCCGCCCGCCCGCGCGGTGTCCGAGCGCGATCAGCCCTGCCAGAAGCAACAGCGCGCAGAAAAACGAGAGCGCCCGCAGCGCAAACTCGCTCGTTCCCGCGACGCTCGCCCACAGCTTGAGCAGCGCGAAATGCAGTGGCACCTGGTTGTCGATGCGCGCGGTCCACTCGAAGATGTCGGCCCAGCTTTGGCTGGCGAAATGCGCGTTGACGGTTTCGTCGTACCACAGGCCACGTTCGGGCCAGCGCGCGATCAGGCTGGCCGCGCCGAGCAGCACCACCAGCGCCGAGATCCAGGCTGAGGCGGCGCGGCGCGGCATGTCACTCGGCTCCGGTCCCGGCGCTGGCGTCGTCCGTGTTGGGACGCCAGATCTCATACGCGAAGCCGTTCATGGTGATCGTCTCGGTGGGCGTGTAGGCGCGGTAGACCGCGTCGAGCACGGGCGGCGGGAAGAACTGCGCGCGGAACACGACGACGTTGAACTCATGCGCCTCAATCGCGGCGACCAGCTCGGACGGGTCGTATTGCCCGTTTTCATAGAGGTTTTTAAGCTGCGTCGGGTTGGTGATCACGTCCTTCCCGGCGTACAGGCTGAACCCCGCTTCTTCGCTCAGCGCGGGCAGGTCACCCTCGGCCACGATGGCGGCGATGCGCTTTCCCGCGTCGACGTCCGCCTGCGTGGGGATGTGCCCGATCGTCGCGTAGCCCGGCACCCATCCGGCGGAGTCGTAGAAGGCGTATCGGTCGCCGTAGGACGACTCCAGGCCGAGCGCGTCCGCCACCTGCTCGAAGACCGGCCCTTCGGTTGGCAGGTGCAGCACAGACACGCCATACCACAGGTACAGCAGCGGGATCGCGATCGCCGCCGCGCTCAGCAGCCCGTCGCGCCACCGGGCAATCCACTCGCGCGCGCTTGCCAGCCGCGCCGCGAACGGGTGATCGTCGGGGATCGTCCAGCCGCCGCGCAACGTGCGCGCCGCTGCGATGCCGCTCAGCAGGCAGGTCGCCGCGATCGCGGTCGCGAAATAGCTGTCCCCCGCGCCCCATTTGCCAGATAGCGCGCTATTCGCCACGGCGAGCACCCACCACACGCTGTAGAGCGACAGCCGCGTGAAATAGACCTCATACGCGACGAGCAGCGCGGCGAGCAGGATCAGCGGGGCGTGCAGGCGGAACCATTGCAGGTACAGGTCGAGCGCCTGCTGCGCCATGAACTCGTTGACGTTCGCCGCGATGATGTGCAGCGTCCACTGGCCGTCCGTGGCGAGGTGAATCCACACGAACAGCCCGCCCGTCACTGCCGCGAACAGCACGCCCCACGCCAGCGCGCGGCGCGGTCGTCGCAGGAACAGCCAACCGAACGCCGCGACACAGGTCGCCAGGGCAAGCTGCTTGGTGTAGCCCGCCGCGAGTAGCAGCGCCAGCCCGGCGATCATGCGCCGCCGGGTGGGGAACGGGCGTTCCGGCACGCTCGCCAGCACGACGATCGCCAGCGTCTCGAACATCACCATCGTCATGTGCTGGCGGAACAGCGGCCCGATGTGGTAGATCGTGTTCGACGCGAGAAACGCCAGCCCCGCCAGGATCGCGATCGTCCGGTGGCGCTCCGCCCGCCAGACCGCATAGCCGATCGCGCTGGCCGTCACCAGCGTGCCGAGGAAGCCGACCAGCCGCCCGTACCAGTAGGCGGGGCCGAACAGCCACGCGAACGGGATCAGCATCACGTGATAGAGCGGGGGATAGTTGCTGGCGTAGAAGGGATAGACCTCGGCGTTGCGGTAGGGCCACTGGCCCTCGCTGAGCATGATCGTATCGACCAGCTCGAAGCCTTCGCCCTGGTCGTAATCAAACGGGAAGCGCATCAGCCCGGCGGCGTAGGCGACGTAGACCGCGAAATACGCGATCATCACGCCGAGCGCCAGCCCAAGAAGCGCGGCCCCGGCCAGCCGTGCCCACGAGCGCTCGTGGGCGGTGGTGCGCGTCAGAATGGCCCCCATCGGTCGCGCTCGCTCAGGCGGGGCGGTCGCCCAGGGGAAGCAGCGTCAGCCCGAGCAGCGCCGCCAGCACGCCGAGCGCCGTCCCGGCCCGCTGCACCAGGCCGAATCCGCCCGAGTCGCTGTCGAGCACTTCCGCCGCCAGCATCGCCACAATCGCCAGCGCCCCGGCGGCGATCAGCAGGCCGCCAAGCTGGCGTTTCGTCAAAGTGAAATCGTCGTCTAACCACCGCCACATGGTCTGTATCCTCTCCCCGGTGCCATTATACGCTACCCCGCACGCGCCCGCCCTGCAACCCCCGCGCGCGCTTGTGCGTATAGGGTAGTGAACTTGGCCGACGCAAGGCTTTTTTGAGAACGTGTTATGCGCTTTGCCCCTATCGAGAGTAGGTTCGCAACATGGACGGCCGGGTTCGTAACACGCTCGAAGGACACACACCCTATAGAACAGGGTTGAACAACTGAATTGTACGAGCAGGAGTGATGGCAATGGATGAAGAAAACCGCACCCCGGACGAGCAGCCGGGTGATGTAACCGGCAGCACGCCCCCATCGGAAGCACCCGCTCCAAACGAGGCTGAGCCCGTGCCAGAGCGGTTGCGCGCCACGATGGACGATCTTGGGCGACGGTTGCAAGCCGACGATGACGACATCGTGCGCGAATACGAGCAGCGTTACTACGGTACGCGTGAGGAGCCCGAAGTGTCTGCAATGCCGATCCCTTCCCCCGTCCGCAAGGCATCTAAGAGCAAGCGGTGGGACGTGGACCGCAACGAGCGGCGCTGGGCCGCGCTCGCGCACGCCAGCACCCTGCTGACCGCAGCGGTCGCGCTGCCGAGCTTCGGCGCGGGCACGCTGCTGACGGTGTTCATCCCGCTGCTGATTTATCTGGCGTTCCGCAACCGGTCGGATTACGTCGCGTTCCATGCGCTACAAGCGTTCACGATCCAGCTTGTCGGGACGGTCGGCTGGTTTACCCTAGTGCTGGTCGGCGGTGTGGCGTGGGGCCTGATGCTGCTCGTGTCGCTGGTGCTGATCCTGGTGCTGGTGGGCGCGGTGCTGTTCCCGATGATCTTGCTGCTCGGCGCGCTGGCGTTCGTGGCGTCGTTCGCGCTGCCGCTGGGCATGGTGATCTACTCGATCATCGCGGCCATCGAGACGTGGAACGGGCACGACTATCGCTATCCGTACATCGCGAAGTGGGTCGAACGCCAGCTCGTCTCAACTGTCTGACACTGCCACCTGTTTTTGTGCAAAATGCCGCGCCCTCGATCGCCTGATCGGGGGCGCGTTGTGTTGCCTGAACGCGCGCGCGGTGTTACTCTTCTCCGCACGTTTCCACCCGATTGCTAACCTCGCAGGCGCGCTGACCCGCGCCTGCGCTAAATACACCACGACAGGGGGCTGCCCGTTATGCTCAAGACACACAACTGCGGCGAACTGCGCGCCGAACACGCTGGCCAGCAGGTCACACTGGCGGGATGGGTCCACCGCTGGCGCGACCACGCGGGACTGGTCTTCTTCGACCTGCGCGATCGCTCCGGCCTGATGCAGGTCAAGATCGACCAGGCGACCGCTCCCGAATCGCACGCTCTGGCCCGCAAGGTCCGCGTGGAGTGGGTGAT
>CBINGT010000341.1:0-4407 GCA_966250245.1 uncultured Anaerolineae bacterium | reverse complement strand
GCTTGTGCTGGAACGCCTCGGCGCGGCAGGGGGAGTCAGCCTGCAGCTTGAGAAGGGGCTACCGCTTGCCAGCGGGTTAGGGAGCAGCGCGGCCAGCGCCGCCGCTGCCGCGGTCGCCACGAATGCGCTGTTCGGCGCGCCGCTGAGCCTGGACGATCTGCTCGCAGCGTGCGTCGAAGCCGAAGCTTCGGTTAGCGGGCGCCACGCGGACAACGTCGCTCCGGCGCTGTGGGGCGGGATCGTGCTGGTCGCCAGCGCCGAAGGCCAGCCGCATTACCACCTTCCCACGCCGGAAGGGCTGCATCTCGCGCTGGTGACGCCAGATGTCGCCGTGCCGACCGCGCATGCCCGCGCCGTGCTGCCCGCACGCGTCTCGATGCGGGATATGGTCCGCCAGACCGCACTGGTCGCGTCGCTGGTCCACGCGCTCCACACCGGCGACCTGCCGCTCATGGCGCAGATCATGTTGCAAGACCCAATCGTCACCCCGGCGCGCGCGAACCTGATCCCCGGTTACGACCGCGCGTGCGCTGCTGCCCGCGAAGCCGGGGCGTTCGGCACGCTGATCAGCGGCTCCGGCCCGACGATCTGCGCGCTGTGCGACGATCCGGCCACGGCGGAAGCGGCCGCCGCTGCGTTCACCGCCACGTACGATGCGCTCGGCATTGGCAGCCGCGCCTTCACGACGCGGCCCAGCCTGCTCGGCGCGCGGGTTATCGACTAATCGCGGTAGGTTGTGCGGCTGGCAGCCAGAATCCGAACGTGCTGCCCACACCTGGCTCGCTCTCGAACCAGACCTGCCCGCCGTGGCGCTCGACCACCGTCTTGACCAGCGATAACCCCAGCCCTGTGCCGGGGATGTGGTCGGTCCCTGGCTCGCGCGCCCGGTAGAAACGCTCGAATAGCCGCGCCTGGCGCTCCGGCGAGATGCCATAGCCGGTGTCTTTCACCGAAAAGTGAAGCCGCTGGCCTTCCTGCGAGAAGCGCACCGTCACATGCCCACCGTCCGGCGTATATTTGACCGCATTGCCGATCAGGTTGGAGATCGCCTGCCGGAGCTGCATCATGCTCCCGAAAACGGACGCGGTGGTCGGTTCCCGCTGAAGTTCAAGTGTGATCTGCTTCAAGAACGCGCCGTTGCGCTCGCTTTCGACCACCTCGACCACCAGCCCACCTAGGTCGAACTCCTGCCACTCGCTCTCGCGCTCGCTCTCAACCCGCTCCAGCGTCAGCAGATCGTCGATCAGCGACTGCATGATCTTCGCGCTGCGGTGCAGGCTGCCGATGTATTCCTCAAGTTCTTCTGTGAGATGCTCCGGGGCGATCGACATCTTCACCAGGTCGATGTAGCCGAGGATGTTGTTCAACGGGTTCCGCAGGTCGTGCGAGGCCATGCGGATCATCTCGGACTTGATCTTCTCAAGCTCCAGCACCTCGTTGAACAGCAAGGACTGCCGCAGCGCAACCGACGCCTGGCTGGCGAGCGTCTGGACCTTGAATACCTCATTGGACGTGAACACGCGGTCCCGCCGTCCTTCGACCACCACAGCCACGCCGATCAACTCGCCTTGCGCGACCAGCGGGATCACAACCGCTGCCTGGATGCGCCGCTGCTGCAACCACAGCAGCTCAGGTGTGGGGGTAGCCGGATCAGCGGCGCGCAGAATAAGCGGCCGCTGGCTGATGACCGACTCAAGCACTTGCGGCAGGCGGTTAATTTCGGACATGTCGCCGGGCGAGGGCAGCAGCTCGCGAGCGTCGCGCACCGTCCCGACGCGATAGACCGTCAGCACGCGCGCCTGATCAGTTTCCGCCTGATAATCGAGGATCACCGCGCTGGAGCATTCCAGCGCCACCGCCATCGACTGCGCGATGTGTTGCAACACTTCGTCGCGGTCCAGCGTCGAGGTAATCGTCCGGCTGGCAGAGTAGAGCACCGCCATGTCGTCCGCCAATTGCTCAGACTGGCGGAACAACCGCGCGTTGTCCAGCGCCACCGCCGCGCGCCGCGCCAGACGTTCGAGAAAGTTGATATCGTTCTCCTCGAAGGTATCCGGATCAGCGGACGCAAGCATAATCACGCCCAGAATCTCGCCACGCATCGACAGCGGCACGGCGACCTGCGCCTGCGCGCCGGGCATCAGGTGCGCCTGCGCGTCGTCCAGCGGGATTTTTCGCGTGACGATCGTTTGACCCGTCCGCGCCGCCTCGCCAACCGCGCCGAGCGTCAGCGGCCACGGGTTGCTCTGGTCGAACTTGTTGACCGACTGATCGAGGTAGCCCATCGTAATGAACGGGACCAGCCCGCGCCGGTCGTCCGTCATCAGCGCAAGCAGCCCGGTATCGGCCCGCGTGCGGCGCAGCGCCCAGTCCATCGTCAGAGTCATGATGCGATCCATGTTGAGGTGCGCGCTCAGCTCGCGGTCCGCGCGGTGCATCATGGATAGCTCGTCGACCTGCTCGGCCAGTGCCGCAGCAGACCGCTCCGCCTCGTCCAGCAGGCGTGCGTTTTCCAGCACGTACGCCGCCTGGCTGGCGAGAATGTCAAGCGCGCGCAGGTCTTCGGGGGTGGGGCGCAGCCCGTTGACCGGATCCTGCACGCGGATCGCCCCGATCACGTTGTTCTGCCCGAAGCGCAGCGGCGCGAACACCAGATCACCCGGCTGCCACGCGCCGCCATTTTGATCGGCGGGCACGTAGTACACGCCGGACACGCGCCGGTCCTCAAGCTCGCCCGACAGATACTGCTCCCAGACATCATCGGGGACAATCTCTTGCTCGCGGCTGCCCTGCGCGTCCTGCTCAAAACCGGCCGTCAGTCGCGCGACGATGGTCTGATTCTCGTCGTAAAGCGCAAGCGTCGCCGCGCCCCACCCCAGGTGCTGAAGCGCCTGCGTGATCTCCATCAGGTTCGCGTGCGTGTCGGGCTGTTCCAGCATCCCGCGCACGGCAACTTGAAGCTGCCGCAACCGCTCGCGCTCCTGCTCCAGCGCGGAAGCCAGCTCGTCCGCCGCCGTACTCGACTGGCGGGCGTGCAACACAACTCCGGCAGCCGTCGCCATCAGCGAAAACTTCCGCTGGACGCGCGCGCTAAACGTCTGCTCGGCCGTGTAATACGCCGCCAGCACGCCGAGAAACGCCCCATCGAACACCAGCGGCGCGGCAATTCCCGATGCGAATCCGGCCGCGCCCATCGGATCCTGCGCCGGAAACGCCGTTACGCCATTCGCCGTCACCGGTTCGAGCAGCGTCGCGCACTCATTCACCAGACCTTGTCCGGTCGCAACCGGCTCGCTGACCGGCAAGCCGCTCCCGGCCGTCAGCATCAGCGCCGGATCCGCCTCACCCGCTTCCCAAACACCAGCCGCGTCTGCGCCGGTCAGGTGGCGCACCACATCCACTGTGCGCTGAAGCGCCGCGCCGCGCCCGCCCTGCTCTGCCAGCTCGACGGCAAGCTGTTCAAGCGCATCCAACACGTCGTCCCGTATCTTTGCGCGCATCTCCATAGAAGCCTCTCTCACCCGCTTCCATTACTCGCCGATGATCTGCACGATCAGGCGGCGATCGCGCGGACGGTTGTCAAAATCGATATAGATGATCTGCTGCCATGTGCCCAGCGTCAGACGCCCATCCACAAACGGGACGGTCAGCGACGGGCCGAGCAGCGCCGCGCGCACATGGCTGTGTCCGTTGCCGTCTCCCCACCGCTGGTTGTGCGCGTAAGGCCGGTCCGGCGCCGCGACTTCGTCAAACAGCCGCCGCAAGTCTGCCACCGCACCGCTTTCGTATTCGATTGTCGTGACCGCACTGGTCGAGCTGGGGCAGAAAACGGTCGCTGTGCCAGCCTCCAGGCCGGTTGACCGTACTGCTTCCTGCACGCTGGCGGTGATATCGACCACATCACCGTTGCCGCGCGTTTCCAGACTCAGAGTTCTTGTCTCGACCATGCCGGATTGCTCCCTGTTCCGTTTAGTGCACTGTTAGTGTACTGTAACCAAGTAAATATAGACCAGCGGCCGATCGGTCCGCGGGTTGATGTACTGATGAAGCTCCCCACCGGGCACCCAGGTCGGCAGATCGGCCACTTCTTCCAGCCGCCCCGGCGCAATGACAAACGCGTGCTCGCCCGGCGCAAGCTTTCCCGGCAGCTCTGCCACCGCACCAGTATACTCGACCCCGGCGTTTTCCGGCGTCAAATAGCGGATGATATCCGTCCCACTCATGGACAGCTCGTCCGACGAGAACGTATGCACCTGGTACTTCCCGTCGAACGTATCCAGGATCGCGGCGACCTCGTTTAGCTGCCGCGTGCGCTCCCCGGAGAGCAGCGGGCGCGGCAAATAGTCGAATACGTAGACGACAAAGTTTGCCGCCGCCAAAGCGATCGCCAAGCCCACCGGAAGCGCC
>CBINGT010000340.1:0-4412 GCA_966250245.1 uncultured Anaerolineae bacterium | reverse complement strand
CGAAAAACTGGTGCAGGATGCGCAGAAGGAAGTCGACCGCGTCATCCGCGAGGAAGGCGAGCGCGCTGCCTACGAGGCGGGCGTTCCCGGCCTGCACAACGAACTGATCAAGCTGCTGGGGCGCCTGAAGTTCCGCACCAGCTACGGCCAGAACCAGCACGCGCACGCGATCGAAACCGCGCACATCGCGGGCATGATTGCCGCCGAGCTGGGCGCAGACGTTGCCATTGCCAAGGCGGGCGGCCTGCTGCACGACATCGGGAAAGCCGTCGACCACGAGATCGAAGGCACGCACGCGATGATCGGCGCGGAACTGGCGCGGCGCTACAACATGCCGCCGCGCGTCGTGAACTGTATCGCCTCGCACCATCATGAGGTCGAGCAGGAGTGCGTCGAGGCGCTGATCGTGGAAGCCGCCGACGCCATCTCGGGCGCTCGCCCCGGCGCGCGCCGCGAAAGCCTGGACACCTACATCCGGCGCGTCAAGGCGCTGGAAGACATCGCCAAAGAGTTCCCCGGCGTGGACCAGAGCTACGCGCTGCAAGCCGGGCGCGAAGTTCGCATCATGGTCAAGCCCGAGGAGATCGACGATCTGGCGTCGATGCGGCTGGCGCGGGACATTTCGCGCCGGATCGAGGAGACAATGCAGTATCCGGGCCAGATCAAGGTGACGATCATCCGCGAAACCCGCGCGGTCGATTACGCCAAGTAATCGCTCAGCACGCTCAAAATGGAAACGGCGGCCTCATGAGGGGCCGCCGTTTTGCGTGTGGAGAACAGAGACAGTTACTGCGTGCGCGCCGTCATGCGAGAAGGCGGCACGATAATCCTATTCCAATCGGCTGCGTCGCTTTTATGCGACAGTCTCGAGCGAACGGCCCAGGTCGTGTATCGTGCGGACCAGGAGCGGCGGTTGGGGCAGCCAGGGGTAGCTCATCGCCTGCTGCGGGCTTGAGACAATAAACTGCCGCGCGCCCAGGCTCACCATCAGCCCAAAGTTCCCGGCGCGCATCAGGTCGAGCAACAGTGCCAGAATATCGTCGCTGGGTGTGTCGCACTCCAGCTCGAGCGCCATCCGGCGGAACGCTACGCCGTGCTCAAGCCCCGGCGCGTGGAGCCACGAGCGGCCCGCGTCCGCGCACACAATCTCATAGCGGTCCGGCCCGGCGGCCTGCACATCGAGGATGTAGGGCGCCCGCGCCAGCACGCGCCGCACCCCCTGACGGTCACCATTTGCGAGATGCCCCTGGGCATCATGGCAGATCAAGATCAAATGACGGTGCACGTCCTCTCCCTGCCTCACTGGTCTGAATTGCTGCGGCCCAGAACAGTGTCTCGCATTCTCCACGCGCCTAATTTTACCTCTCGCGGGCATATCACACCAATTGCGAGGACGCCCGCGAAGCGCGGATTTCCGCGATCTCCGCTCAAATAAAACCCTTGTCAAACCCGTAATGGAGTGGTATTATTTTCCACGCTGAACTGTGGCTATAGCTCAGTGGATTAGAGCGCTTGTCTACGGAACAAGAGGTCGCAGGTTCGAATCCTGCTAGCCACGCCACCATCGACACGCACCCCAAACCGGGTGCGTGTTTTTTGTTGCGTGGGGCTGCCGTTGGATGGTGGTACGAGCTAATTCCGCTTCTGGCAGTAATAAATTTTCCGGTTCGCGACCGCATACCGGTTTATCAGGCTCGGGCTCTCGATAATATCCTCGGTATCAAAGATAGTTACCTTGAAACCGGCTTCTTCCAGGCGATCCACATAATCTGGCCCGTAGCGGCGCACGTGGTCGTGCTGGCCGAAGACGCGCTCGCGTTCCTTGGGATCGGTAATCGATGGGTCCTCATACGTCCGCTCAGCCGTGATCGGAACCTGCAAAACCGCCCAGCCCGCCGGATGCAAGACGCGATGCAACTCGCGCATCGCTTTCCGGTCGTCCGGCACATGCTCAAGCACATGGCTGCAGTAGATGATGGCGAATGCATCGTCGCGGAACGGCAGTTGCGTGATATCAAGCGCCACATCGGCGCGGCCCACCAGCAAATCAGCCGACACGTAGGTCAGGTTGGGAATGTGGCGCAGCTTGCCCTGAAAAGCTCGTTCAGGAGCAAAATGCAACATCGTCTTCGGCTTGCCATCGAACAAATTGGTCTTGGTGTGAAAGAAGACCCAATCCAACCTGTGCCGCTCCAGCGCCCCGCAGTAAGGGCATTGCGCATCGGGGCGGGGAATGAGCCCTCTGGACAGAAATTTCTTCGCCGGGCGTCGACAGACTGGACAGTAGCGAGGATATTTCAGCCCGACCGCCTCTGCTAGCTGAGCCAGAGCGAGTTGTTGCGTCTGGCGCCCCTTTGAATAAGCTCGCTTCAGACGAGTCTTTATACCGAGTCCCATCGGTGACCACCTTTGTCTCCGGCCGCGTGAAGCGAGCCGAGATGATAGCAGGCTTCCAAATCTACACCTGTGCGGTTAGGAATCTCGCTAAGCATCGAAAAAAATAGCTGATTTTGAGCGATGCTGCAATGCATCGCCACGCACGAAGAAACCGCCGGTCGCTGTGACCGGCGGTTTTTTGTTGCGTGTTGCGGGAATGTCGCAGCCGCTTATGACTCATCTGCCTCAGCAATCTGCGCCCACGGAACGAAGCCCTCGACCACAGCGCGGCGGGCGTCCGCCAGCGCGCCCGCGAGCGACGCGCCTTCGAGCAGGTTGGCGTCCGCCTCGCGCACCTGAAGGTTCGCCGCCTGCACCCATCCATCCGGCCGGAGCAGCGCGACAAACAGCCCGCTGCGTGGATCGCCGTCTAGGTCGCGGAAGCTATACGCCACCTGGAAGCCGCTCGCATCCCCGCGCTGCAGCGGGTCGATCCCGATCACTTCGGCGGATGGGACCAGCTCGGTCAGCCACGCTTCGGCGTCGCCTGCGCCATCGAGCGCGCGCCCTTCCTCAGCCCAGACGCGCACCATCCCACGATCCGCGCCATCCGCCGGGGCAAACGTCACCGGATGGCCAGGCGTCCCTGCCACAAGCTGCCATTCCGCCGGGCGCTTGAACAGGTAGCCAAGCTCCGCGTCGGCGTAGGTCGGCCAGTCGAACGGCAGGCCCTGAAGCGGCAGCGCCTCGAACGCCGGGACGACGTAGCTTTCGAGCGTGTCGAGTAGGCCAGGATTGTTGGCAGGCACAACCAACCGCGTCACGAAAACCCAGCCGTTCTCGCCCAGCCGCGTGATGTCTCGCCCCAGGTAGTCAAGCTGGCCGGACACAAGCTCGAAGTCGGTCGTGACGCTCTCCTCGCCCATCGAGCGGCCGGTTTCTTTCCAGCTTTCGTAATCTACCCACGACTCCGCGAAGTGTGCGGCGGTCAGATACTCGCTGTTGAGCGCCTCAACCGACGCAACCTCGACGCCGCGCCGGATATAGTTGTGGATAACCGCCAGACGCTCGCTGTTCTGAAACACCACGCTGAGCACCATGTCGCTCTGCGCGCCTGAATCTTCCAGGGCGATCCAATCTCTGGTGGGCGGCCGGAACGTCTGGAAATAGCCGCTGCTGTGGACGTAAGGCGGCTCGCCGGACGGGTTGAGACTCGGGTCGGGCGGCGGAAGCTCCGTGCCGCGCGGGGTAAACGTCGGGAAAAGGTCGGATTCGTCGGTCGTCACTACGCCGGGATTGATCAGGCTGATGACGAACGTAAACACGATCACCAGGCCGATCACGGTACCGAGAGCGGTGGCGAGCCGCCGGTTGCGCTTGCGAGAATACGACATACGGGGATACTCCACCAGCAGATGAACCAGTCTAATGGGCTTGCTGTCAGCGACCAGCCATGAGCGAAAAAGATAGGCAACGCGTGCCCGGTTGCCTTTCCTGGCTAACGGCTGACCACTCGCTACTTCAATCGTAACCGGGGAAACTATAGCGGGAATCGCCCCAAGTGGGAAGCCCCAGCGGCGCATACGGTCCGCTGAAAGGAGCATCTATGTTGCGCGATAACACCCCGCCGGAGCTTGACCCCGCATCCGGCGCGCCGAACGAGATCGAGCCGATCAGCCCGCGCGAGGCGGAGCGCATTCTCGCCCAGGCGTTGGAGCCGTACCTCGCCGAAGGGTGGCATGTGCTGGAGCGCGACGCCTACATGGCGCGGCTGACCCGCGAGGACCGCAACCTCGACGTGCGGGTCGATCTGCTCGGCCAGGTGCAAACTGAGGAGTCCAACCTCACCGCCTTGCAAGACAGCGGGCGCCTGGTCGCGTGGGTGCTGCTGATCACGGCGCTGCTGCTCGCGCTGACGATCACGTCCGCGCTGGGGATCTGGTAACACCGCCCCGACCGCTCTCCGTTGCCCTGCAATGAGTGATTAAAAAGTGGCGGGAAGACTAACGGCTAACCACTAATCGCTAACTGCTAGC
>CBINGT010000339.1:0-4433 GCA_966250245.1 uncultured Anaerolineae bacterium | reverse complement strand
AGCACGGCGTCGCGCTGGAGCAGTTCGAGGGCTTTTCGATCAACGCGCATGCCAATGGCTCGACCAATCCGTTCGCCATGTACCGTAACAAACTGCGGCCGGGTGCGTTCGCCAAGGCGCCGGTCGTGGCCGATCCGGTCAACCTGTTCGACAGCGCGCCGGAAGGCGACGGGGCGGCGGCGGTGATCCTGACGACTACCGAGCGCGCGCTCGACAGCGTGCCTCATGCGGTGCGCGTGCGGGGCAGCGGGGCCGCGACCGATACGCTGGCGCTGCACAACCGGCGCGACCTGCTGTTTTTGCAGGCGGCAAATCTGGCGGCGGGCCGCGCCTACGAGCAGGCCGGGATCGGGCCGGAGGACATCGATCTGGCGGAGCTACACGACAGCTACACGGTGCTGACGGCGCTCCAGCTAGAGGCGGCGGGTTTCGCGCCGCGCGGCGAGGGCTGGAAGTTGGCCGCCGAGGGCGCGCTGGGCCGCGACGGTCGCCTGCCGATCAGCACGTTCGGCGGGCTGAAGGCGCGCGGCAACCCGCTCGGCGCGACGGGCGTCTATCAGGCGGTCGAGATCGTGCGGCAGCTCCGGCACGACGCGGGCGAGAACCAGGTGCCCGACGCGCGTCTGGCGCTGGCGCTGAACCTCGGCGGGCTGGGCGGTACGGCGGTCGCGCACGTCTTCGAGCGCATCGAATAGGCGCAGATTATGCGAGCGTAGTTGGCAGGCCCGGTAAGACATACCATAATCTTCACAGGTCTGATCGGGGGAACCACCGCGAGGTGAGGAGACTGCCATGACTATCTTTTTGCTTCAGACCGTAACCGACCGGCCTGTGACGGTGAGCACAACCGTCGGCCAGATCATCACCTGGATCATCATCGGCCTGATTGCGGGTTTGTTCGCAAACATCCTGGTGCGCGGGCGGGGCATGAGCCTCACCGCGCTGATCGTCATCGGGCTGATCGGCTCGTTTATCGGCGGGTTCGTCTTCAGTCTGCTCGATCTGGAGCCATCCGGTATCCTGGGCGGCGAGCTGGTGATCCGCTGGATCGACGTGGTGGCGGCGTTCTTCGGTGCGCTGATCATCTTCGCGCTGACCAGCGTCTGGTGGCGGCGGTACTAGCCAGCGGTTAGCCGTTAGCGATTAGCGGTTAGCTAAAGGCAAAAGGCAAGGGTGCGGTGAGCGCCTGCGCTGAGCGTGTGAAAAGACGGCGGCGGGCTGAATGGCCCGCCGCTTGATTCGGTCATGATGTTTTTTGTAGGCGCAGCTTGTTGCGCTCGCTGTTGGAAAATCTTGTTAGAAATCACGGGCGGAGCTTGCTCCGCCCCTACACCTCGAACCCAAATTACGCACGCGTCGAGTCCCTGACAGCCTCTAGAGCGTGACGCCCGCTTCGTCTGCGAGCGTGACTTCGCGAGGCGGGCCGTTTCCCACGTCGAGGATGATGGGCGGGACGCGCAACCCTTCCTCGGCGTCGTACAGGGCGCGGAGCGCGGCGAAGGTGTCGTTGTCGCCCCACGAAACGGCGGCGGCGCGGTCGAACAGCCGCTCCGAGATAGGCGGGATCGGCTCGCCGGGACCGACCATCGCGCCCCAGCAGTCCCACGGCAGCAGTTCCATCTTGTTCAGCGCGGCGACGTCGCGGATCAGGTTGCCGACGATGAACCACGTGCCCTTCATATCGAAGATGCCGAACGTGTCGGGATCGGCCTCGCCGGTGCGGACCATTTGCCACGCGTGTCCGCCAGTGATGAACCGGTCGCGCGGGACGTCGAGCGGGTCGAAGTCGGGCTTGAGCGTGTCACGCTGGAGCGCGTCGATCTGCGCGTCGACCATTACCCAGCGGCCCTCGTCGGGGCGCCAGTATTCGCAAACCCAGTGATCCTCGTAATGGCCTGGGGTGAAGTAGGTTCCAAAGCCGCAGCGAGCGCGCGCCGGGATGCCGTGCCCGCGCAACAGGGCGCACAGCAGCACCGAGAAGTCGCGGCAGTTGCCGACGAGGCGCGCTTCGGGTGGGCGGGGTGTGGTGAGCGGCGCGGGATTGGCGGCGTGGATGCGGCGCAGCTTTTCGGCGGCGCTGCGGATTCCAACGCCAGTGCGCTGCTCGTCAGTGAGCGTCACGCCGTACCCCTGGGCCCAGAAGATGTGAATCATGTTCCCCTGGACGGCCTGCACCAGCGCGGGGATCGTGTCGGGCAAGCCTTCCAGCAGCGGGGCGTAGTCATCTTCCGTAGAGAGTGAGGTGAACGGCCCCGGCTCGGCGTAATAAGCCAACGGGTCGAGCGACTGTTCGATCATGGGCGTCTCCTCGCGTGTACGCGCGCAGCGAACCAAAGCGCGGCTTTCCAACGTTCAGCGTACTGCGAAAACGGCTCCGAGGCAAGCTGTTATGGGGGCCCACAGGGAACGGGATGAGGGGTAGATAGCGGGCGGAGCTTGCTCCGCCGCTACACCGAAAGCGTGAATTTGCGTGCAGGCGTGGAAAGTGTTGGAAAATGTTACGCCTGCACGGCGGGGACGAGGAATTCCTCAACCACATTGAACTCGCGGATCATGCGGTTGTCGTTGAAGGTTTCTGGCGCGGTTTTCAGATCGCCCGTCATCACCACAACCAGATCGAGATCGGGTAGCACGTAGATGAACTGGCCGCCATGCCCCACCGCCATAAAGCTGCCGAGGCGTTGTTGCGGGCGCAGCCACCACAGATAGCCGTAGCAGACGGGCGGGCGATTGCTGGCGTCCTTCGGGACGACCGTCACGCGCGGCTCGGTCGAGGCGCGGACCCAATCTGCAGGCACGATCGAGGCTCCGTCCCACTGGCCGAGGTTCAGGTACAGCAGGCCGAGCTTCGCCATATCCCGCGCGCGGAGCGACAGCTCCGCCCCGCCGATGGTGATCCCCTGCGGGTCCGACGGCCACTGGCGCGCGGTGATCCCCAGCGGGCGGAACAGGTACAGGTCGGCGTATTCGAGCAGCGTCATGTCGGTCGCACGCTGGAGCGCGGCGGCGAGAAGGTGCGTGTTCCCGGTGCTGTAGACGAACCGCTCGCCGGGCGCGTTTGCCAGCGGACGGTTGAGGATGAAGCGGACCCAGTTCGGGCTGGCGGTCATCTGGAAGACGGACGCGCCCCACTCGTCCCACTCCAAACCGGAACGCATGGAGAGCAGGTCTGCCAGGGTGATGTCGCGCTTGGTGCGGTCTGGAATGGACGCGAAGTCGCCCGCGAAGAACGTGCCGATCGGCTCGTCAATCGACGGCAGATCGCCGGTATCGAGCGCGATCCCGATCAGCGCGGAGAGCACGCTTTTGGTGACGGACTTAACGTTGTGCAGGTCGTCGGGCGTGGCGCCATGCTTGTATTCCTCGTGTACCAGATCGCCGCCGCGCACGATCAGCAGGCTGTCGAAGTGCGGGTATGCGGTGTCGAGGTGTGCGCTCAGTCGCTCGATGGCGGCCGGGTCGATGCCGTGATCGGCGGGCGAAGCGATGCGCCACTCGTCGGTGGGCCAGTAATCGCGCGGCACGGCGACGCGCGGGGAAGGGTCGGGGCAGGGTGTTTCCATCAGCACATCCTTTTGAGGCGAACGGCTCACACCCAGAGCATAACGTTCCGCCCGCGCGCCGCCCATAAGAGGCGCATCAGCGCCGGGCTGCCAATTTGCCAAGCGCGGAACGGCTGCGGTATGCTGACCGCAAGCCACACACGAGAGGAGTACCTATGCCTGCTGTATCCGAGCGTCCCGCCGACTGGCCTGCGACCGAGCAAAGCCGGTGGGCGCGCCCGCTGATGTCTGTTGTAATCCGCCTGCTGATGCGGATCGACGTGCAGGGTACGGAAAACCTGCCCGAGCCGCCGATGCTGATCACGGCCAATCACCTGAGTTATTTTGACGTTGCCGCGATGACGCCGTACTTGCCGAAAGGCGTGATCGGTATGGCGGCGGAGAAGTATCGCGGCACATGGATGGAGCCGCTGTTCACGATCAATGCGCTGATCTGGGTCAAGCAGTTTTCGGCGGACCGCGACGCCTTGCGGAAGGCGTTGATGGTGTTGGAGCACGGCGCCGCGCTGGCGATCGCGCCGGAAGGCACGCGCAGCAAGACCGGCGGGTTGATCCAGGGGCGCGACGGGGCGGCCTTCCTGGCGACGCGGGCGAACGTGCCGATTGTCCCGGCGGTGGTGTGGGGCACCGAGAAGGTGCTCAAGCGCCCGTGGCCGAAGGTGTACCTGCGGATCGGCAAGCCGTACTGCCTGCCGGAAGGGCCTTCCGGCAGGCACCGTCCTCTCACGTCCCGCTCGAGGCGCATGTAAGAGGGCGGCCGGGTATCGCCAGGTCGGGCCCAAAAAGGGAAGGGGACCAATGCTGGCAACCGTCGAACGCAGCGCCTGGCTTGTCATGGCCGTCTCGGCGGCCCTGGTGGGGCTCTCGGCA
>CBINGT010000338.1:0-4439 GCA_966250245.1 uncultured Anaerolineae bacterium | reverse complement strand
GGAATGGGGCGGATCGGCACGCACTGCGACACCGCGATCACGCGTTCCCCGGCGGCTTCCTCGACCACCGGCAGCAGCGTTTCCTCGTAGTTCGCGCCGACCACCAGCACGCGATCCGCATCGCTCAGGCGCACGACGTCCTGTGCGGTGGGCGAGTAGGTGTGCGGGTTGGCGCCGAGCGGCATCAGCGAGACGACCGTCGCGCTGTCTCCGGCGACTTGCGCGGCGACATCCGCCAGGATGCTGAAGCTGGCGACGATCACGGGCTTGTCGCTCTGTGCAGACGTGCTGGCCCCGGCGGGGATGAGCGCGATCAGCAGCGCGAGCGCGATCAACAGGCGGCGAGTCATTCCGTGGAACTCTCCTCTTGTGCGTGGCGCTAGTTGAAAAACTTTTTCAGTACGGATTGTAGTAAGCCGATTCGCCGGTGTCAAGACAAAAACGCCCGGCGCGTGACTCCGGGTAGGGGAGCCGCTCGCCGGGCGATAGGCTACTGTGATAGGTGCGTGCGGCTTAGCGGCGGCTGGCCGCCTGGCGGATCCGCTTCACCGGCTGCACGAACATCGAATACAGGCCGGAGCGGATCGCCGCGTTGTGCCAGACGTTCTTCGTGGCGGACCAGCGGTAGTGCGGATCCACCACTTCGGACTCGTACTCCACACTCGCGCTGACCTCGAAATGCCGGGCGAGGGCGGTCAGCGTCTGGATCCAGTGACGGTCTTCGGCCTTGTAGCCGTAGAGGCGCAGCGATAGCTCCCAGAAGGGATCGCTGGAGCGCAGCACCGGCTCGACCAGGGCGACGGTCACGCCTGCGTCGTCGTAGGCGCTGAACGTGATCATCCCGGCGAACATATGCCCTTGCGGGTTCATGAAGCCGAAGCACGTGTCGTCGGCAAAAATGACCAGGATGCCGGTCGAAAGCTTGACCCCTACCGGCGACGCCAGATTGAGCACGGCGACCTCGCCCGGCGCGATGCCCGAAATCGGTGCGTAGAAGCGGTTGCCCTTCGGCCAGAAGCTGCCGAAGTTCTCCCGCCAGGTCTGGATCACGGTTTGCGGCGAGACGTCTGCGCCTTCAAGCCGCACGCGATAGCGCTTGCGATAGAGTGGTCCAAAGCCTTGCAGCGGATTGAGCAGATGGCGGCCCTGCACGTTCAGATTGAGCGCTTCGAGCGGCATGGTGCGCACTTTCAGTGCGTCGACCGGATGCGCCCAAAACGACTCGTCACGCGGATGGGTGCTGTCTACAGGCTCCGTAGTCATTCAGATCGCTCCTGGCAGCGCGGGGTCGCGCGCGGACGGGGTGGGTTAGTTGCTTGCCAGCGCGGCGAGCGCGTCGGCTTCGGTGTCGTAGATCTTCACGGCCTCGTTGAGCTTGGTCAACTCGAAGATGTGCCGGTAGTGCTCTTTCAACTCGACCGCCAGTAGGCTGACTTTCGCCCGATTTGCCCGAATCAGCAGCGTGACCAGCAGACCGATCCCGGAGCTGTTCATATAGTCCAGGCCCGCGAAATTGAGGACGATGGCATCCGCGCCCTCAGTCGTCGCGCGGGTGTAGGCATCCATCAACTGCGGCTCGGCGAAGGCGGTGATCTCGCCCTGAATGTCGATCACGGCGACCCTGTCGCTGGGGCGGCGAAGCTCGACGGTGACGTTCGCTTGCATCATGAGTTGTTCTCCTTCGAGTGATTGTCTGCATAGCCCTGGAGCGCGATTGTTCGAGCAACGTCGAGAGCGGTTCGCTCGTCGGCGTAGAGTGGAATGAGATCCGACAGGCGCGTGATCTCGAAGATCTCGGCAAAGTGCGGCGCCAGCCCGCATGCGATCAACGTGCGCCGGTCTTGGCGGGAGCGCTTCAGGAGCTCAACGAGCAGCGCGATGCCCTGACTGTTAATGTAGCGCATCTTCCGGCAATTGAGCACAATCGTCGGTGCGGAGCTTGCGGCTGCGGTCTCGTAGGCCGATAGCAGCGCCGGAGCGCCCGCGGCGGTCACCTCACCCCATAGATCGATAACCACTGCCGCACGACGATCTCTCACGCTGGCATCAAGCGTCATCTGCATCGCTTCCCCCTTCATTCATGGTCTCCAGATTGAACACCAGCTCGATCGTATGCCGGTCGTGCGATTCGTGGATGCGCATCGCGTCGACCATGCTCTTGATCAGGAACAATCCCCATCCTCGCGGCGATTGCGTTTCCGCTAGTTTGGCATTCAGATCCGGTTCCTCGGCGACCGGCTGCTTTCCGCTGGCGCCCTGGTCGGTGATGCGGATCCGCAGCGCGTGCTGCGAAGCCGCGACGTCGATCTGGACCGGCAGGTCGCGCCGGTAATTGTTGCCGTGCTCGATGGCGTTGAGCGCCGCTTCGGCCACGGCGGTTTTTACACGCTCGGCCTTCGCGGGTGATAGCTTCAATGGCTGGATGAGCACACACACCAGCTCCATCACCCGGCGCTCGTTGCCTGCCACGCTCGGCAACGCGAAATCTCCCAGCGTCGTCCAGACTGCGCCCTGCTCGTCAAGGTTCTCGTCACGCTTGCTCATGCGTTATCCTTTTCCATACGCCGCAGGGTCAGCAGCGTGACGTCGTCTTCCTGCTCCCAGTTTGGCCCGGTGAACTCTGCCAGCTCCGCCAGCAGATGGTCGAGCAACTCCTGCCCGTGGTGATAGTTCAGCAAGGCGTCGCCCAGCAGCCCGTCGCCAAACATCTTGCCGGACGGATTGTGCGCCTCGGTCATGCCGTCGCTCAGGAACAGCAGACACTCCCCCGGCTGGATCGTCGTCTCGAACGTGTCGTATTCCACTTCGGGGAACAGCCCCAGCGGGAACCCCGTCGCGTGCAGGCGATTGACCTGCTCGCACGTCCGGCGATAGGGCAGGGTGTGGCCCGCGTTGGCGTATTGCAGATGCCCCGTCTGCGGGTCGAGAATCCCGCAGAACACCGTCACGAACATCCCCGCCGGAATCTCTTTCGCAAGCTCGGCGTTGGCGCTCGCCAGAATCTCGCCCGGATCGTTGGAGCGCGTGGCAGCCGCTCGCACGATCATCCGCGTGGACGCCATCAGCAGCGCGGCGGGAATGCCCTTGTCGCTGACGTCCGCGACGACGATCACCAGGCGACCGTCCGGCGTTTCGATGAAGTCGTAGAAATCGCCGCCGACCGCACGCGCGGGCTGGTAGTGCGCCGCCGTCGTCCACCCGTCAAGCTCCGGCAGATGTTGCGGCAGAAGCATCTGCTGGATGCTTCCGGCCACGCGCAATTCGTGCGCCAGGCGCTCGCGTTCCAGTGCCTCAATCCGTTCCTGATGGGCAAGCTGGGCGACGCGTAGCGCGGTCGCAGCCTGGCTAGAGAGTGTGCTCAGCAGGCGACGGTCGTGCCACGAATACCCCTGATCGCTGCGGCGCGGGCCGAGGTTCAGCAGGCCGATAAGCTCGCCCTGGCTGACCAGCGGCACGACCAGCACCACGCCAGAGTCGCGCAGCGCGCGCACGGCGGGCGAGTCGACCGGGATGCGATCGACCTTGGTCACGTCCGGATTCTGGACGAGATAATCGATCAGGGCGTCGTCTGGCTCAATCTCGTTCGTCAACTGCGGCGCCAGGCGGACCCACTCCATCGTGGTCATTGGAGCAGGGCGACGCGCCGGGCGCTGGAACCAGCTTGTCAGTGCTTTGAACGGTTGAAGCACAGTGGCCGTTGTCACTTTCATCCCTGTTCCTTCTGCGCCGAAGGAGAACGTTCTGGGCGCTTCACCATCCACAACGACACGTGCGACGGATGAACTGCTTCGTCCACGACGGCCATCAACCCTGCCGTCAGCCGGTCGAGATCGACCTCGCTGCGAAGACGGTTGCTGAACGCGGCGAGGGTTTTCTCGGCGTCGTACTTGCTGCGATAGAAACGCCGGTCGATCAGGTTCTGAATCCGGTTCCGCAGCGGCGCGAACAGCGCCACAATCGCAATCGTCGAGGTCACGATCGCCAGGCTAGACTGCGGCCCGATAATGTGATGAAGCACACGCTGGAAACAGAACACAATCGACACATACACCGCGGCAAGCACGGCGGTCAGCGCGCCGTAGACGAGCGTCCGGTTGATGATGACGTCGATTTCGTACAGACGTTGCTTCAAGATAGCGATCCCCATCGAGATTGGAATTCCGATGGCCATTCCCAGAATGGCGAACGTAAAGATCGCGCTGCCGGTATAGAACCCGTCTTCGACCGACCAGGCGATCACGCCGCCTGCAAACGTCACGCCGACGATGACACTCACGAAGGCCAGCCACTTGACCTGCTGGCGCTCGATGCCGGTCGCGCGGCGATAGCGCATCACCACCGACAGCGCCGCCGCGACGATGCTGATCTGCGAGCCGAGCTGCGTCAGCCGAAGCGCGGTCACTGGCATGATCTGCCAGCTTTCCGTGTAGGCGGGCATG
>CBINGT010000337.1:0-4460 GCA_966250245.1 uncultured Anaerolineae bacterium | reverse complement strand
CCTCTCCATTGAATGGAGAGGGGAAAAGGGGCTGGGGGTTAAGGGGTGAGGTTTCCCGGCAAGCGCTGCGTACGCCAGCGTAGTACGATAGATCACAAACCGGCGAAAAATGAGAGTGGTTGTGTTCGGTTCTAATCTTTTCGAAAGGAGCTATTATGTCTATCCCGGATGAGCTGGCGACCAAGCTGGAACGCGTGCGCGCGCTGATGGACGAGCGCGGCGTGGCGGCGGTCTGGCTGCGGCGCGTTGAGAACGTAAGCTGGATTACCGGCGGCGTGGATGTCGCCGTGAACACGGCGTCAGAGTTCGGCGTGTGCAGCGTGGTCATCACGCGCGACACCTGCGAGTTGTGGACCGACACCATCGAAGCGCCGCGCCTGCGCGCCGAAGACAAGCTTGAGGAGCGCGGCTTTACGTTCCACGTCACGCCGTGGTACGAAGCTGCTCCGCGCCCGCAGGCCGAGCCGCTGGGCGTGGACGGTCCGCTGCCCGGCGCAGTCGATCTCAGCGGTCCACTGACCGCGTTGCGCGCCCGTCTGCTGCCGGTCGAGCAGGAACGCTTCCGCACGCTGTCGATCAACTGCGCCGAAGCGATGCAGCGAGCGATCCACCGCATTTCGCCCGGCATGAGCGAAGCGGAAGCAGCCGCCGCGCTGGCCTATGAAACGCGCCGCTTCAACATCAATCCGATCGTGGTGCTCTCCGCAGCGGATGAGCGTGTCTACAACGTCCGCCACCCCGTCCCGACCGATAAGATCATCGACCGCTACGCGATGCTGGTGCTCTGCGGACGGAAGGACGGCCTGGTGTGCTCCTTGACGCGGCTGGTGCATTTCGGCGCGCTGCCAGACGATCTGCGCCGCAAGATGGACGCCTGCGCCGAGGTCGATGCGGCGATGATCGCGGCGTCGCAGCCGGGCGTGACGCTGGGCGAGGTCTTCCGCGTGACGCAGGACGCCTACGCCCGCGCTGGATTCGACGGCGAGTGGAAGCTGCACCATCAGGGCGGCGTGGCCGGATACGCGGCGCGCGAAGTGCTTGCCACGCCGGGCGAAGCGTTCACGCTCGAAGCGGGGATGATCTGCGCGTGGAATCCGTCGATCACGGGCACCAAGAGCGAGGACTCGGTCCTGGTGCGCGACGGGCAGGCGCCCGAAGTGCTGACCGCGATCTACGGCTGGCCGTCGCGTGCGGTGACGGTCGATGGGCACACGCTGGAGCGCCCGCTAATCATGGAAGTGCCGTAGCGCACGTCACTTCGCAGGCAGAGCAAGTTCGCCTCTGCACCCAAACACACGAACAGCCCCCGGTGTTGCTGGGGGCTGTTTGGCTGCGCTGAAGCGCAACGGGAATGGGGCTGTTGCTTTACAGCTTCAGTTCATTGGCCCAGTCGTCGATCTCGCGGTTCACTTCTTCGCGGGTCTTGCCGTAGCGTTCCTGAAGCTTACCTTCGAGAATGTTGCGGCGACCCTGCACTTCCTTCATGTCGTCGTCGGTGAGGCGGCCCCACCGCTTTTGCACTTCGCCTTTGAACTGTTCCCATTTCCCTTCAAGCTGGTCCCACATGGGGCTGTTTTCGGTTCTACGCTCGCTCACTGTACTCTCTCCCAATAAACTGCTATTACGATTAGCTATCCCGATACACTCTGAACCTAGAGAGCTTCGTCTGTCCGGGTAGGCTAGCGACTACCGGCCTCGTCCCATCGAACTATAGTCCTGCTCGTCCTGGATCGTGCCGTCGGGCCTGTGCACTACCATCATCGCGCGACCATCATCGCGCGACGTTTCTGCGCCATCGACCGCGCGCGTTTCACCGCGTCCTCTTTGCGGTCGTAGACCTTCGTCGGCCGCTGTGCGTCTTCGCTGCGGACGGCCCAGCCGCGGTCGTGCGGCTCGACGCGCACACGTTGCGCGCCGCCGTCCTTGCCGTGAATTCGCGCCCATTCGCGGGCCTGGTCCTGCGCGATAGCGATTGCACGACTTTCCTCATAGCCTTCCCGCAGCAGCGCGTTTGCCATTTCGATAGCTTTGTTACGCGTTGCAGCCGGCAGATTCTTCATCGAGGCTGGATAGTCGCGCTTTGTCCAGGGCATCGCTTTATCTCCTTTGGCCCCGCTGTGCCTGCGTTGATGCTTGCGTTGAGGGCCGTTTGTCGCATAATCAGTTTACGAAATTCATTTCCCGGGTACATGAAGCATCTGACGCATCTTCCGATAGGCCACCTGGTGGGAGCCGGCTGCCCCTTTTCAGCCGGGGAAAAGCAGGTGGAGCGAAGGTCTGCGAGAGGGAATGAGTCCGCCAGCAGGCCATTAATACGCGTATGATGAAAAACATCATCGTGTCCCAGCGGCAATTTTCGCTCGCTAACGAAAGGATGTGCCCGTATGAAGCGCATCACCCCCTGGCTTTCCTGGCTATTCAGCTTCGCAGTCACGCTCACGCTGCTGATCACAAGCGTCGTGATCCCCGGCGCCAGCGCGGCCGATCCCTCGGCGGCGCAAGTTCCCACTGACCCGCTGCTCATCCTGATGAATGGCGATCTGTGGTCGTGGGCGCCGGGCGACGCCGCGCCGCAGCAGCTTACCACCTGGGGCTATGTCACGCTCCCCGCGCTGTCGCCAGATGCGCAGCGCGTCGCCTACAACGCCTGGGCCAGCGCCGCCGTTCAGGCGGTCGAGCAGGGGCAACCGGTGACCGGCGTCATCCCCAGCAACATTGCCGTGCTGGACCTGGCGACCGGCCAATCGCAGACCATCGCCGATCAGCCTGCGGGCGTGGCGTTCGACCTGAACACCGGCTGGCAAAGCGCCATCATGCGCGGACAACCAGCCTGGTCGCCGGATGGCACCCGCCTCGCGTGGAGCGAGTTTGCCGTGCCCGAGAACGTCTACCGGCTGGTGGTTTACGACCTCGCATCGGCTCAGCAGACCGTCATCGTCCAGAACCTGCCCATGCCCTACGCCGACGCCGGGAACATCCCGGTGCATCGCGTCCAGTGGAGCACCTGGGGGATCAGCGTGCACACTGTCGCAGTCAACCCGGAGTCGGGCGACTTCGAGGAGCGGGTGACGATCTACGACGCGCTTGGCGCGCAGCTCGCCGAGCACCTGATCGGCAGCAGTGTGAGCGAGTTCACGCTCATGCACGTGTGGGTAGAGTTCGAGGGCGTCGAGTTGTTGGGGCTGCTGTATCCCTCGGGCAAGCAATTCATGCTCGATCCGGGCAGCGGCGAGCAGTACGATATGCCGTCACCGCCGCTGCTGGTCAGCACCAGCACGACCGGCCCGTCGGCAGCGCTGACGCCCGCCCCGAACAACGACCCGGAGAGCGACGAGCGTGCGCTATGGTTCCTGCTCACGCCCGATCGCCAGAGTTCCGAGGCGCTCGACACCACCGGCTTCCCCGGCCCTGAGATCGTCGCGATCTCGCCGGATGGGCTGTCGGTTGCGTTCGTCGGAGAACAGGTACAGGTCTGGCAGAACAACACGATCACGCCGGTTCCCGGCACGGAAGGGCTGTCATCCGAAGCGGCCGTGCTGTGGGGCCCGGTGAAGTGGCGCGTGCCGAGCGGTGAAGCCAGCGCCGAAGCGCTCTCCGGCCTTGCCGAAGCGAGTGCGGAGCAGGCAACCGGCATGGGCGGCGCGCCGTTCTGTTCCCCTGTGCCGCGCCTGCAAGTCGGCAGCCTGGGGCAAGTTACGCCCGGCCTGCCGAACGTCGTCCGCAGCCTGCCGCGTCGCGGGCCGGACAGCATCATCCTTGGCCAGATCTCCGGCGGCGGCGTGTTCACCGTGCTCGAAGGGCCGGTCTGCGACCCCGAGGGGCGCTTCTGGTGGCGCGTGAACTACGACGGCCTGATCGGGTGGACGCCCGAAGGTCAGGGCGGCGTCTACTGGACGCTTCCGTACAACTCGCAGCCGCCAAGCTGCACGCTGACGCCGCGCCTGCAGGTCGGCGCGCCCGGCTACGTGCTACCCGGCTTGCCGAACCTGATGCGCGCGCAGCCGCGCCCCGGTCCGGATAGCCCGGTAGTAGGACGAATCCCCGGCGGCGGGTTCTTCACCGTGGTCGGCGGGCCGCAATGCGGGCCGGATGGCCGCTACTGGTGGCAGGTGTCGTATGGGGGCGTGGTCGGCTGGACGGCTGAGGGCGAGGGCAATGCCTACTGGATCGCGCCATTCTACTGCCCGAACAGCCCGCTCCCGCGCCTGACGACCGGCATCCTCGGCCGCGTCACGCCGGGCGACCCGAACACGCTCCGCATGCAGCCCGCCGCGAACAGCAGCGCCATCGGCCAGATCCCTGCCGGGCAGACGTTCGTCGTGCTGAATGGGCCGCAGTGCGGACCAGAAGGCTGGTCGTGGTGGCGCGTCAACTACAACGGGATCGTCGGGTGGACGGCGGAAGGGTCCGGCAGCGTCTACTGGCTGGAGCCGTATGTCGGCCTGCCAACACCGCCCGCC
>CBINGT010000336.1:0-4471 GCA_966250245.1 uncultured Anaerolineae bacterium | reverse complement strand
TGCCGAGGTTGCCGCCCGGCACGACGATCCAGTCCGGAACCTGCCACCTGCGCTGATGCAGCAGCTCGATCATGATCGTCTTCTGCCCTTCGAGGCGGAAGGGATTGACCGAGTTCAGCAGGTAGATCGGCAGTTCGTCGGCTGCCTGACGTACCAGATCGAGCGTGTCGTCGAAATCGCCCTCGACCTGCACGCTCGTCGCACCATACGCCAGGCTCTGCGCGACCTTCCCCAGCGCGACATAGCCGACCGGGAAGAAGACCAGCGCCTGCAACCCGGCAAGCGCCGCATACGACGCCATCGACGCGGACGTGTTGCCGGTCGAAGCGCAGATCACGCTCCGCGCGCCGACGATCCGCGCCTGCGTGACGCCGCCCGTCATGCCGCGATCCTTGAAGCTGCCGGTCGGGTTCTCGCCCTCGTGCTTCAGGGAAAGCCTCGCCACGCCCGCGTAATCCGCCAGCCGCTTTCCGGCCGGGTAGAGCGTGGTGTTCCCCTCGCCGCGCGTGACGACCTGCTCCGCGCGCACGTCCGGGCGGATCAGCTCGCGATAGCGCCACACGCCGGAACGATCGAGCGGATCCCAGCTTGCCAGCCGCTGGTCGAACAACTCCCGCGAGACGACCGGGCGCAGGGCGTCGAGGTCGTGCACCACGTCCAGCAAGCCACCGCACGCGGGGCAGGTGATCTGGTGCGCGTCGAGGGCGTCTTCGCGCCCGCAGTCCATACACTTGAGCAGACTTGGCATCGCTTGGCGTCCTTTGACTTTGGGGAATTCTCCGGCGCGGGGATTGTAGCACGCCGCCGCCGCATGAGAAACCTCTGAGAAAGCGGGACGTGCGCCTCAAACGCTCGTATAATCGAAGCAACCGTCGCCGGGCGAAAGGTTGACTTCCCGGCGAAGCGCCCAAGCATGCAAAGGATACACTCGATGAACCGAACATTTCACCGCCGCCCAGGGCTGATAGCTGCCCTGCTGACGCTGGCGCTGCTCGTCACGCTGCTGGCCGCACCGGTCGCCGCACAAGATGGCGGCCATCACCCGCGCCGCCAGGGGGAAGACACGCTCGCGCTGCTTGGCGAAACGATCATCCCGGAGCGCGACCGGATCGACCTGGCGCGCCGTCTGCTCGGCGTGACGGACATCCCGGAGCCGCCCACCACGCCACCGCCGGAGCTTGAATTGGGCGCGGTGCGGACCTTCTGGGTCGACAACCTCGACAACGATTACGAGTTCCAGGTCGATGCGGAGCTGATCTACAAGACCGATCACATCTACGTCTTCTACGAGGTCGGGCAGGCCGCCGACTGGGAAGCGATCAAGCGCTCGACCGACGTGTTTGAGGAAACCATCCGTCCGCGCGTGCACGAGGTCTTCGGGGAAGAATGGTCCCCCGGCATCGACGGCGATCCGCACCTCGTCATCCTGCACGCGCGCAACATGGGGAACTGGGTCGCCGCTTACTACGCCAGCTCCAGCCAGTATCCGACCGAAGCCGTGGCGACCTCGAACGAGGCCGAGATGTTCTTCGTCAACCTCGACACGATGAGCTGGGCGATTGGCACGCCGGACTACGAGAGCGTGCTGGCGCACGAGTTTCAGCACATGGTCCACTGGTATATTGACCAGAACGAGGAATCGTGGCTGAACGAGGGCGCGTCCGAGCTGGCGGCGATGATCGCGGGCTATGGCCCCAGCGGCTTCGCGCGGGCGTACCTGCAAAACCCGGCGCTCCAGCTTAACACCTGGCCGGAAGAAGATGATCGCGGGGCGCACTACGGGGCGGCGTTCATGTTCCTGGCGTATTTCTACAACCGCTACGGCGAGGAAGCGACCACCGCGCTGATCCGCAGCCCGCAAAACGGGCTGGCCGGGGTCGAACTTGCGCTCGAAGCGATTGAAGCGACCGATCCGAGCACTGGCGAGCCGGTAACGCTGGTCGATCTGTTCGGCGATTGGGTGGTAGCGAACCTGTTGCTCGATCCGTCGATCGGCGATGGCCGCTACGCCTACTCGCTGGAACCGATGCAGAATCTTTACCCGGCTAACCTGACAGGTGAGCTTTCGCCCACGACCGGACCGCAGGCGCTTGAGGTACCGCAGTGGGGCGCGCAGGCCCTGCTGTTCCCCCGCGAAAACGAGGCGCGCACCTATCGCCTGAGCTTTGAAGGCAGCGATACGGTGTCGATCGTGCCAGTGGATGCGCACAGCGGCGAGTTTATGTGGTGGTCCAACCGCTCGGACGAGAGCGACACGCGCCTGACGCGCGCGTTCGACCTGACCGGCGTCGAAACGGCAACGCTCAGGTTCTGGACGTGGTATCACATCGAGGATGGGTGGGACTACGCTTACGTGACCGTCTCGACCGACGGGGAACGCTGGACGCCGCTCGAAAGCGCGCGCATGTCCACCGACGACCCGCACAGCAACGCCTATGGGCCGGGCTACACCGGGCAGAGCGGCGGCTGGGTCGAGGAGTCAATCGACCTGACGCCTTACGCCGGGCAGGAGATCATGGTGCGCTTTGAGTACATCACCGACGATGCCGTGACACAGCCGGGGCTGATCCTGGACGACATCAGCGTGCCGGAGATCGGCTATTTCGAAGACTTTGAGAGCAGTGATGGCGGCTGGCAGAGCGAGGGCTGGCTGCGAATGAACAACCATCTGCCGCAAGACTTCCTGGTGCAGCTTATCCAGCCCGCGAATGAAGAGGCTCCGGTGACGCGGCTGCTCGGCCCTGGAGAGCGTTCGGGGGAATGGACCATCACCACGAGCGGCGCGGCGGGCGACACCGTGCTGGTCGTCTCCGGACTGGCTCCGGTCACGACCGAACCGGCTCGCTTCACGCTGGAGTTGGTCGCGGAATAAAGCGCCTATGCGGCGCCTCTGGTCGTTGTTTCGAGCGGGCGGAGCAGGCTTCGCCCGCTTTTGATTCTTCGGGCAATCGTCGGGGCAACAAACGCGCCCGCTAGCGTCCCGTCCGTGAGTCAGGGGGCAGGGTGGGCGTTCCGGAGAGCGTCACACCGGTCATTTGCGTAAACTGCGCTTCCAGTTCCCTGCGCTTCGCTTCACCCGCTGCCTTGCCAGCTTCCACCGCATTGCGGTAGCGCGCCCGCAATCCGGCGCGCATCGCATCGCCCGACTCGGGGGTGAACAGCAGCCCGAGCAGCGTGCCGATCACGCCGCCGCTCAGCACCCCGCCCGCGAATTTCGCCAATCGACCCATCTCTGCTCCGCTCTCTGCTGGTGATCTCCCAACCTATCCGCAATTATAGCAGGGCGGGGCGCATTTCGACGGGCGATCGCTTGACAAGCCGCCCATCCCGCTCTAGGCTCGTTGCAAATACTCGCCAATCTCATGCTTTCGGAGCGCACGACCCATGACCGATCCCCGGCTTGATACGATGCAGCGCCTGATTGAGCAGGCCGACCTGGACGCGATCGCGCTGATCCCCGGTGCGAACTTGCAATACCTCACCGGCGTCGAGTTTCACCTGATGGAGCGACCGCTCGTCGCTTTTTTCCTGCCGGATCGCGACCCGGTGGCAGTCGTCCCGGCGCTGGAACAGGATCGCCTGCTGAACTCCGGCCTGCCGTTTAAGCTGTTTCCCTGGTCAGACTCCGACGGCTATCAGGGCGCGTTCGAGGCCGCGGCGGACGAGCTGCGCCTCGATGGGAAGCGCATCGGCGTGGAAGAACTGCGAATGCGCATGCTGGAGTCAGAGTTGATCCGCCGCCACATCCCGGACGTGCAGCTTGTGCTGGCCGGGAACACACTCGCCGGACTGCGCTTGCGAAAAGATGCGACCGCGATCGCGGCGATCCGCGAGGCGATCGCGATCAGCGAAGACGCCCTGCGCGCGACGATTGAGCAGGTCCGCCCCGGCATGACCGAGCGCGCCATTGCCGGGATCCTGGCGGTCGAGCAGCTCCGGCGCGGCGGGGGAAGCCTGCCCTTCGACACGATCGTGCTGGCCGGTCCGAACAGCGCGCTCCCGCATGGGGAGCCGGGTGATCGCGTCGTGGCTGAGGGCGAGCCGCTGCTGTTCGACTTCGGCACGACCGTGCGTGGCTGGGCATCGGACATCACACGGACGTTCTCGGTAGGCGAGCCGTCCCCGCGCCTGAAAGAAGTCTACGAGGTGGTGCAGGCCGCCAACGCCGCCGGGCGCGCCGCGAGCGGGCCGGGCGTTCCCGCGCAGGAAGTCGATCGCATCACGCGGCAGGTGATCGAGTCTGCCGGGTTCGGGAAATACTTTACGCACCGCACCGGCCACGGCCTCGGCCTGGAAGCGCACGAGGGGCCGAACATCGTCGAGGGGAACCATCACCCGTTGGAGCCGGGCAACGTCTTCACGATCGAGCCGGGAATCTACATCCCTGGTGAGGTGGGCGTGCGCATCGAGGACAACATGGTGATCACCGAGGACGGCGCCGAAAGCCTGACGACCTTCCCGCGCGACCTGA
>CBINGT010000335.1:0-4513 GCA_966250245.1 uncultured Anaerolineae bacterium | reverse complement strand
TGGCCGTCCTCGTTGAGAAAGACTTCGGCGTCACGCAGCTTTAGCGCTTTTACCAGCGCCTGCACCGTGCTGGTTTCAGGGTGATAGTCGAGCGGCTGGTGGCACGAGTAAAAGCTGATGTCGTGCTCGCGCAGTTCTTCCATCTGCGCCTCGGAGATGCCGCAAAATCCGCGCCCGCTTTCCTCAAAGTCAGCCGGGTGGTGGGCGAAGATCAGCGCGCCGGGCGCCTCGCGCTCAAGCTCCAGCGCAAGGATCGTGTCCAGCACATCCTGGCCGGGAAACACGATGAGGTAGACGCGATCGATTTCGAGCGCGTTGTCGAGCATCAGCCCGTTCCAGGGACCCTCGAAGAATTCCGGCCGGGCATAGCGACGATACACGCCGATATCGGCGGGCGGGATCTTCTGCTGCCACTGCTCCCGCTCGTCGTATGCGTTGACGCCGAAATGCTCGTCAAGCTTGCGGACCAGCTCAGCCTGGTTCATACGGTTCCCCCTGCTGCTGTGCGAAGCTGCGCGCTTCTTCGATTACCAGGTCCAACACGGCGGCGACCGTCGGCTCGGGTGGCTCGGAATCATCGAGCGGGATCGCCTGCGCCGAGATGAGCGCGCCTTCCGGCCAGCGCACTTCCACCCGGCCAACGTGCTTCGCCGGAACGTCGCCCAGAAGGATTGTACTCCCTTCCGCCGTGGCGAGGTCGGTTGCGTCTCGCGTGACGCGAAACCCAGACGTGCCGGGCGGCAGAGATGCGCGACCTGCCGCAAAACTGAACTGCACGCCGCGCCGTGTCAGCTCGGACATGCGATGCCAGAGAAACAGCGGCATCACGATCCGCTCTCGCAGGCGGCGAAAGGCATCCGGCGGAATGGTCAGCGCCTCGCCGCCGATAAACGCAGCGTCGTAGCCGATCGCGTCGAGTAGCAGAAACGGTGCGCGCCCCTGCGTGACGCGGCACACCCACGACTCCGCCGAGCACGTGTCGCCGAGGTCAAGTAGCAGCGTAACGCCTTGTGCCGCGCGACGCTCCCGCAGAATCAGCGACGCCAGCCGGGGCAGCACGTCAATCGCCCCGCGCAGGTTCGCGGTCGTGAAGACGGTGACCGTCTGCGAGTCGCTCACCGGCCGCCCGGCTTTCTACCGTCCGCGCCAGTTCGGCTGGCGCTTCTCCAGAAAAGCGGCCATGCCCTCGCGCTGATCCTCAGTGGCAAACAGCGCGTAGAAGTGATTGCGCTCGTACGCCAGCCCCGCCGATAGCGACGCCTCGAACGCCATGTTGACCGCGTCTTTGGCGGCCCGCACGGCGACCGGCGCCCGCGCCGCGATCTGCGCTGCCAGATCGATCGCCTTCTGCAAATAGCTCTCGACCGGCGCCACGTGGTTAACCAGCCCAAATCGCAGCGCTTCTTCCGCGGTCAGGCGGCGGTCGTTGAGCACCATCTCCATTGTCAGCGCTTTGCCGAGTACGCGTGCCAGTCGCTGCGTTCCCCCCGCGCCGGGGATCACGCCCAGGTTAATTTCCGGCTGCCCGAAGACCGCCGTTTCCGAGGCGACAATCATATCACACGCCAGCGCCAGCTCGCACCCGCCGCCGAGCGCATAGCCGCTGACCGCCGCGATGACCGGCTTGGTGATCGCGCGCAGCCGCTCCCAGCGGTGGATGAAGTTCATCTTCGCTAGCTCGACGGGCGTGGCCTGCGCCATTTCGCTGATGTCTGCCCCCGCAGCAAACGCCTTGTCGTTGCCGGTGATGATCAGGCAACCGATCGCGTCGTCGCGGTCCAGCGCGGCGAGCGCGTCCATCAATTCCTGCATCAGCGGGCCGTTGAGCGCGTTATAGGCGCGGGGACGGTTGAGTCGCACCAGGCCGACCCGTTCCGCCGGAAACTCGACCAGAATATTCTCGTACTCGGTGGCTTGCATGATCCTTCCGTCCTCTCAGAACGGGCAGCGCCCATGAGCCATTAGTGCGATTGATCAATCCGAATGGTGCGAAATGTGCAGCCGTGCGCGCGCAGGTCGCTTGCGGGACGAAGCGCCTGAAGCGGCAATCCGTAACTCTTTTTACTCGCGTGTCGTGTCATGATCGCGCGTCTATCCAACAGACACAGGCGGTAATTCTACTGTACCTGCTGGCAGGATTCAACTTGCCCCCGCGCCTGATCTCAGCGCATCGTTTCGCCGCCGTCCACGATGATCGCCTGCCCGGTGATGAACGACGCCGCGTCTGAGCACAGGAACAGCACCACGGCGGCGACCTCTTCCGGCTGGCCGAGGCGTTTCTGCGCGACGAGTTCTAGCGTAGGCGGCTCGGACTCACCCGCGATGTTCGCCGGGCACACCGCGTTGACCCGCACGCCGAGTGGCGCCAGCTCGCGGGCGGCTTCGCGCGTCATGCCGAGCAGTCCCGCTTTGCTGGCGGCGTACACCGCACCGTCGGGATGGGCGCGGGCGTATCCGGCAGGGCTGGCGATGTTCACGATCACGCCGCCGCCTTCGTCCGCCATCACCCGCGAGGCGAGTTGCGTGCAGAAAAACGCGCCGGTCAGGTTGATTTCCAGCACGCGGCGCCAGTCGTACTCGTCAATCTTCAGGAACGGGGTGGGGCGCTCTGTGCCTGCGCCGTTGACGACGATGTGCAGCCCGCCAAAGTGATCGCGTAGCGTTTCGATCGTCGCGGCGGCCTGGAAGCGGTTGGAGACGTCCGCTACCCAGGCGAAGGCGCGCCCGCCGCCACGCTCGATTTCCTCAACCACTGCGTCGGCGCGGTCCGGGTTTAAGTCATTGACGCACACCGCCGCGCCCGAACGCGCCAGCGCGAGAGCGGTCGCCCGGGCGATTCCCTCGCCCGCGCCGGTGACCAGCGCCGCCTTGCCGCTGAGGTCTACCGAAAAGGTGCCCATGAGTTCTCCCCCCATGAAAACAGGGGCAGCTCGGTGCGGGCTGCCCCTGTCCGGATGCAAGTCCCAGCAGAGTGCTAGGCGATGGTGATGTCCGGGTTGAGGTAGACGTCCTGAATGGCGTTGAGGATCTCGATGCCTTCGGCCATCGGGCGCTGGAATGCCTTGCGGCCGCTGATCAAGCCCATGCCGCCCGCGCGCTTGTTGATCACGGCGGTGCGGATCGCTTCGGCGAGGTCGCCCTGGCCGGACGACGGGCCGCCGCTGTTGATCAGGCCAATGCGGCCCATATAGCCGTTCGCGACCTGGTAGCGGGTCATGTCGATCGGGTGGTCGCTCGACAGCTCGTACATCTTGTCGTTCCACTTGCCGAACTTGAGCGTCTTGAAGCCAGGCGCGTTGGTTTCGGGCAGCTTCTGCTTGACGATGTCCGCTTCAATCGTCGCTCCGAGGTGGTTCGCCTGGCCGGTGAGGTCGGCGGCGGTGTGGAAGTCCGTCCCGTTGGACTTGAAGCCGCTGTTGCGGGTGTAGCACCACAGGATCGTCGCCATGCCAAGCTCGTGCGCCCGCGCGAACGCCTCGCTGACCTCAACCAACTGGCGGTTGGATTCGGCCGAGCCGAAGTAGACCGTCGCGCCGACGGCGACGCAGCCCATGTTCCACGCGTCCTCAACGCGCGCGAACATGATCTGATCGTGCTTGTTGGGGTAGGTCAGCAGTTCGTTGTGGTTGAACTTGAGAATGAACGGGATCTTGTGCGCGTACTTGCGCGCGACCGCGCCCAGCACGCCGTAGGTCGACGCGACCGCGCTGCAGCCGCCTTCGATCGCCAGCTCGACGATCTTCTCAGGGTCGAAGTAGGCCGGGTTCGGGCCGAACGACGCGCCCGCAGTGTGCTCGATGCCCTGGTCCACCGGCAGGATCGACAGGTAACCGGTGTTCGCCAGACGGCCATGGCTGAACATAGCCTGCAGGCTGCGCAGCACCGGGATCGGCCGGTCGGACTGCGCGAAAACGCGGTCAACCCAGTCGGGGCCGGGCAGGTGCAGCATTTCCTTGGGGATTCGCGTGGCCTTATAGGTCAGAAGCGATTCCGCCTCTTCACCGAGGAATTCTTCGATTTTGGTTGCATCGTACAACATTGCTTTTACTCTCTTTCATAATTGGCGCGGCGAAAAGAGAATTTCACTCAATCTTCCCGCGCGAGTACCGGAATCGACAATGGTCGTTCGTCACGCTCAATGAGGTCAAGTTACACCAATGCGGCGACCATGTTGAATAATAACATGGGGACCGTAAGTCGCAACACGCCTCGCGCGCATTGTTTTATCAGGATCGTACTATGTTTGAGCGATCAGAAGCGAATCCCATTCCATCAGACGCAGGCACTTACTGCCTCTGGATACGTCTGGATGCGCCGCTTTCGCTGACTGTTGGCCGCCTCGGGGAGCGGACGCTGCCGCCCGGCCTGCTGGTCTATGTCGGCAGCGCCCTCGGACCGGGCGGGCTGCGGGCGCGCGTGGGGCGTCATTTGCGCGCCGACAAGACGCTGCGCTGGCACATCGACTGGCTGACGGCGCGCGTACCCATATCCGCGGTGTGGGTGCGGACCGGGC
>CBINGT010000334.1:0-4519 GCA_966250245.1 uncultured Anaerolineae bacterium | reverse complement strand
TGTTCTGGTTCTACCCGCTGATCTGACACGTACTGGTTAATCCTGGCTGCCCGCCTGCTGAAGCGCCGCCGCAATCTCGGCGAGCGCGCTGGCGCCGCCCATGTGCCCGATCAAGGGGCTGAGCGCGGCCAGATCGCGCCGTGTTGCCGCGAAAGGCTGCGCGCGGATGGCGCCGATCGCGTGGCGCCACAACGTATACGACTGCGCCGGGGTCAGCCGGGTGGCGATCGCCTCGGCGACGCGGCTGAGGCACTGCGCGCGCGTGACCGGCTGCTCGACCGCAAGCGCCGCATCCAACGCCAGCACGAGCGCATCCTGCTGTCGATCCTGCACGTAGCCCTGCACGTCAATCGCGGGCGCGATCGTCGCCAGCGCGCTTGCCCGGTCGTAGCTGTCGGAGAGTTGAATGGCCGCGTCCAGCGCCTCGTCGAGCAGCGCGTCGCGCAGGGCAGGACGGTGGTAGGGAACCAGCTCCAGCAGCGCGTTTACGCGTTCCACGGCGCTCGGCACAGCCCGCGCGGCGACCAGCGCGGCGTCGCGTAGCTGCTCCGGACGGCGCGGCAGCAGCGCGGTCAGGACGTGCAGCCGGTCGTAAGGGGACGCAATCGCCAGCGCGACCTCAATCGCCGCGTCGAGCGCGCTCTCTGGCAGCGCGGGCGCGATCGCCGCCAGGATCGACGCCGTGCGGCGCGGGGAGTCTATCTCGCGCGCGGTCTGGATCACGTCAAGCGCCACCCGCTCGCGCGGCTCGGCGGGCAGGAAGCTCATCAGCGCGCTGAGCGCGGGCGTCCGCGTGACCGGATCGGTGATGGTGTAAGCGTCCGCGAGGGCATCCGGCAGGCGATCGGCGGGCAGGTGCGGCGCCAGGAAGACCAGCGCCCGGCCGCGCTCGTCCTCGTTGGTGATCGAGCGCGCTGCGTTGAGCGCTTCATTCAGCGCGCGGACGCGCAACGCGTCGGGCAGGTGCGGCGCAAGGTCCACCAGGGCCGTCGCGCGCTCGTAACGCTCCTCGATTGCCAGCGCCGCAGCCAGCGCATCGGCGAGCGCCCTGGCCCGCGCTGCCGCCGAGAGGTACGGCGCGATCGCGGAAAGCGCCGCCGCCCTCGCCTCGGACGGGCCAAGCTCCTGCGCGGTGTTGTACGCGGCGACGTTCAAATCGGGCGTCAGGTGCGGCGCAAGCTGCGCGAGAGTTCGCGCGCGGTCGCGGTCGTCGTGGATGCTCTTGAGCATCTGGAGCGCTTCGGTCAGCAGCTCGGCGGAGAGGTACGGCGCCAGCACCGCGAAGGCGCGGGCGCGCGCGTCTGGCCGGGCGATCGAGAACGTCACAGTGATCGCGTGTTGCACGCCGTCGGGATTGTTGCGCAGCAGCCCCGCCGCTTCGATCGGCTGCGCCAGCGCGATCAACGCCTGGGCGCGCGCGTCGTCCCCGTTGATCGCCGCGATGGTGTCGAGCGTTTCGTTGAGGACCGGCTGTTGCTGCTCCACCGGCAGGAACGCCAGCATCCGCGTCAGCAGGTAGGCGCGGGCGTCGGGCGTGTCCAGCGCGCGGGCGAGCGCCAGCAGGCGACTATGGAATTCGGGCGGGAGATGTGGCGGCAGATCGCTCAGTGCAGTGGCGCGGGCAAACCCGCTGGGGATGCTCGACGCCGCGTCAAACGCCTGTGCGACCGCTTCGTGCTGCACTTCCGGCGCCAGCTTCTCGATGATCGCGCTGAGGGCGCGCACCCGCGACGCCGGGTCCTGGATCGCGCTCGCGGCGTCAAGCACCCGCTGTTGCAGAGAGGGCAGCAAGACGCCCGGCTCGCTGGCGGTGAGGTGCGGCAGCACTTCCAGCAGCGCGTCGACACGCTCGGCCGGGGAAATCGGGGGAGTCGCCTGCTCGATGGCGCGGCGAACGAGGTCCAGCGGATCGGTCTTCTCACCGGCGCGGGCCATGTGTGGCGCGAACTGGGCGGTCAGGCGCACGCGGGCGGACGCATCTCGCAGGCGCGCGAGGCCGTTCCACGCGGCGCGCAGCTCGTCCGCGCTTAGCTCTCCGGCGATCTGCGCCAGGGCGAACAAGTCGGCGGTGCGATCCAGTTTGGCGGCGTCTTTGCGCTCGGCGGACAGCGCCAGCAGGTGCCGGACCTGACGATGCAGCGCGCCGGGCCCTTCGGCGAGCGCCGCGTCGAGCAGCCGGTCGAGGTCCGCGCCGCCGGTTTCGAGCGCGCCGGATGGGCGCGCCTGCCCCACCTGGCGGAGCACCAGGCGCAGCTCCGGCGACCGATCGACCGCATCCACGATCAGCCCAAACAGCGTCCGCGCCTGGATGACGAGGTCGGCGCGGTCTGGGGTGGTGCGGCTGAGCGCGGCGGCCCACTCGTCCGCCACGAGGTCGTAGTCCGGCTGCTGGCCCGGCAAGAACAGCTTGAGTAGCTCGTTGGCGACGGCGGGCCGCTCCAGCAGCGCCGCTTTTCCGCCGCCGTTTTTGAGCAGCGTGGCGTCTTCCCGCGCGGAATACTGCTCGATCGCCTGCTGGAGCGCGATCCAATAGGCATGGCGGACCGTATCGGCGTGGAAGAACTGCTCGAATGTCCCGTTGGGAAACAGCCGCGTCAGCGCGCGCACGAACTGTTCCGCCGCGCTGGCGATCTGCTGGGGCTGGTTCAGAGGATGTAAGGCCGTCATGCCGAACAGCACACCATTACATAAGCGGATAGCGATTAGCCGTTAGCTGTCAGCGAAAACCAACGCGCCACCGGAGTATCGCTTCTGACTAACCACTAATTGCTCTATGTTGAGTATACCGATCCATTCGGTGTGACGCGATACGACAACGGTCCTAACGTAACACGGCAGGTCGGGCACGCAGAACCTCACCCCTGGCCCCTCTCCGCGCGCGGAGAGGGGAAAAGGGGCCGGGGGTTAAGGGGTGAGGTTTCCCGGCCGCAAAACGCACGCGCCCCGACCGGTCCCGGGGCGCGTAGCGTTGTGGGTTTGCGAGTTTGCGGCGTTTACTGGCTGGTCACCGGGACTTCCGCCAGACTGCCCTGGACAAACCGGAACCAGGGCGCCGACGACCAGCCGACAACGTCCCCGTGCTGGACCTTCAGCCACTGACCATCCGGGCTGATGCCAAGCACCTGGACGCGCGTGCCCCACTGGGCCAGACTGATTTGCGGGAAGTTCGTGCCGGGGCCGCTGCGGATGCGCATGTTGCCGAATGCCTGCGCGATCAGGCCTGTAGTGGGCGGCGTGGGCTGGACCGGCCGCGATCCGTCGGTGTATGGCAGCGAGTCGAAGCTGCCCTCGGTGATGCGAATCCACGTGGCGAACGCCCAACCCGTTTGACCGTTCGAGCGGGCGACCTGATACCACGCGTGGTTCTGGCTGCGGCCCAGGATGTCCACTGTCTCGCCGAAGGGCAGCCCGCCGACTTGCGCGCTACGGGTGGATGGCTCCGCACGCAGGCGCAGGTTGGTCCGCACCACGCCCCGGACGCCGGTCGGCTGCGGCTGTGGCGCAGGAGCCGGTCCGCCACCCTGTCCCTCGATCACCGGCAGCGCGTTGATGTCACCACTGAGCGTGAGATACTGCGCCGAAGACCAGCCGGTTTGCCCGTTGACCGTGATCTGAATCCAGGCGTTGTCGCCGGTGCGGCCGGTCGCCGGGAACGACTGCCCGCGCCCGATGGTGGTCAGCACGTTGTCGCCCACCGTTGGCGCGGAGCGGACGTTCAGGCGCGAGGTGCTCACCGTCGCGGTGATCCCGGTCGGGGCTGCAGGCGGCGCCGCAGACGGCGGGACGGAGCCACCAGTCGGCGCGAGAACCGGGTTCTGCGCGGCGGGCGGCGTCCACGTTAGGAACAGGTACGCGTTCTGCGACACCTCACGATATTCGAAGCGCAGCGTATGCGGACCGTTGAGCAACGTCACTTCGGCGGTGGTGAGCTCGGTTGCCAGCGTGTTCCAGCGGTCGATGATCAGCGTGCCGTCGACATAGAAGCGGTACGCATCGTCTGCATAAGCGTAGAAGGTGTAGATGCCTTCGGGCAGGTCGTTCGGAACGGTCAGATAGCGGATGAAGCGGGCCGAGAAGTTATCCGCCGGGACCGGCCCGCCCGGCGCGGCCATGCCCCAGTTGAGGTTCAGCCCGCTGGCGGGGTACGAGGTCGAGAACAGGACCGGGCCAGCCAGATCCGGGCCGTTGAAGTAATCGGCGAACCACAGGCTCGTGCCGCCGGTGCCTGGGGGTGGAACCGTGCCACCACCGCCCGTCGTGAGCGCCCAGTTGGCGTGGATCGCCGCGTCGTACTGCGCGTCGAACATTTCGACGATGATGGTGTGCGTCCCATCTGTGGCGAAGGTGTGCTCGGCCTGCAGCGTGCGCTGCGCCGCCTCGCGCCAGTCGTTGATCAGCAGCGCGCCATCCACGTACAGCCGTGCGCCGTCGTCCACCGTCACGGTGAAGCGGTAGGTCCCCGCGGCGAAGAAGGCGCTGGTGGTGAAGCGTACCGAGAAGTTGTCGGTCAGGCCGGTGG
>CBINGT010000333.1:0-4526 GCA_966250245.1 uncultured Anaerolineae bacterium | reverse complement strand
ACGGAGAGGGGCCAGGGGGTGAGGTTTCGCGAGCTGACCGCGTGGGTCAGTTGCTTTCGAAAGGTTAGATAGCGATTTTAGCTCTAGCTAATCGCTAACGGCTAACCGCTAATCGCTTAGTGTCATGGAGGGCTGAATGTTCGAACCCGTCACGCCACGGCTTGACATCAACGCGCTAGAGAAGCAGCAGCTTGACTTCTGGAAAGAGCGCGACATTTTCCGCCGCTCGATGGAAGAGCGCAAGGACGCGCCGCGCTGGGTGTTCTACGAAGGCCCGCCGACGGCCAACGGCCGCCCCGGCACGCATCACGTGCTGGCGCGCGCGTTCAAGGACATGTTCCCGCGCTATCACACCATGCGCGGCAAATACGTCCTGCGCAAAGGCGGCTGGGACACGCACGGCCTGCCGGTCGAGATCGAGGTCGAGAAAGAGCTCGGCTTCAAGAACAAGCGCGACATCGAGGAATACGGCATCGCGCGCTACAACGAAAAGTGCCGCGAGAGCGTCTTCCGCTACATCAAGGAGTGGGAGCAACTCACCGAGCGGATCGCGTTCTGGGTCGATCTCGAAGACGCGTACATCACGTACAAGAACGAGTACATCCAGAGCGTATGGTGGATCCTGCGCCAGTTCTGGGACAAGGGCCTGCTGTACGAAGGTTTCAAGGTCGTCCCCTACTGCGCGCGCTGCGGCACGCCGCTGAGCAGCCACGAAGTCGCGCAGGGGTACGAGGAAGTCGCTGATCCGAGCGTGTTTGTGCGCTTCCCGGTGAAGGACCAGCCCGGCACCTTCTTCCTGGTGTGGACGACGACGCCCTGGACGCTGCCCGGCAACGTCGCGATCGCCGTCAACCGCCGCTCGACTTACGTGGTAGTCGAGGGTCCGGCTGCCAGCGGCGAAGGCACCGAGCGGCTGATCCTGGCCGAAGCGCTGCTCGACAAGGCGCTGGAGCATCGCGAGCAGTACACCGTGGTCGAGACGCTGCGTGGCGAGGACCTGCTTGGCAAGCATTACGAGCCGCTGTATCGCTTCCTGCCGGTCGAGCAGGATTACGCCTACGTGGTGCACGGCGACTTCGTCAGCATGGAAGACGGCTCTGGCCTGGTGCACATCGCGCCTGCGTTCGGCGCGGACGACATGGACGTGGGCCGCGAGTATGGGCTGCCCGTGCTGCAAACCGTCGACGCGACCGGCTCGTTCATCCCGGATGTCACGCCCTGGGCGGGGATGTGGGTCAAGGACGCCGATCCGCTGATCACCAACGAGTTGAAGGAACGCGGCTTGCTCTACAAGGTGGAGCGCTACGTCCACAACTACCCGTTCTGCTGGCGCTGCCACACGCCGCTGCTGTATTACGCGCGCTCGACGTGGTACATCGCCACGACGCGCTATCGCGACGCGATGATCGAGCAGAACCAGACGATCAACTGGGTTCCCGCGCACATCAAGGACGGTCGCTTCGGCAACTGGCTCGAAGAACTGCGCGACTGGGCGCTCGGCCGCGAGCGATACTGGGGCACGCCGCTGCCTGTCTGGCGCTGCGAGAACCCCGACTGCAACCACATGCACTGTATTGGCAGCGTGGCGGAGCTGAGCGAGCTGTCCGGTGCGGATCAGTCTGGCCTGGACCTGCACCGTCCGTATGTGGACGAGGTGACGTTCCCGTGCTCTGAGTGCGGCGGGACGATGCGCCGCGTGCCAGAGTTGATCGACGTGTGGTTTGACAGCGGGTCGATGCCTGTTGCACAGTGGGGCTACCCGTTCCAGAACGAGGATCTGTTCAAGGACCAGTTCCCCGCTGATTACATCTGCGAGGCGGTCGACCAGACGCGCGGCTGGTTCTACAGCCAGCACGCGATCAGCACGATGCTCTTTGGGCGGACCGACTTCAAAAACGTGATCTGCCTGGGGCACATCCTCGACGAGCAGGGGCGCAAGATGTCCAAGAGCCTCGGCAACATCGTCGAGCCGTGGAGCGTGCTGGACAAATATGGGGCGGACGCCTTCCGCTGGTACATGTACACGGCGGGCCCGCCCGGCGAGCCGCGCCGCTTCTCGGTCGAGCTGGTCGGCGAGGTGGTGCGTAGCTTCACACTGACGCTGTGGAACGTCTACAGCTTCTTCGTGACCTATGCCAACCTGGACAGCTTCGATCCCGCGTCGCCGCGCGTGCCGGTCGAGCAGCGCGAGCTGCTGGACCGCTGGATCCTTGCGGAGCTGCACAGCCTGGTGCGCGACGTGACCGATGCTTATGAGCGGTATGACGTGCCCGCCGCCACGCGACCGATCGAGCAGTTTGTGGACCGGCTGAGCAACTGGTATCTGCGCCGCTCGCGCCGTCGCTTCTGGAAGAGTGAGAGCGACGCGGACAAGCAGGCCGCCTACCAGACGCTGTACGAGTGCCTGGTGACGGTCGCCAAGCTGCTGGCGCCGACGATGCCGTTCATGGCCGAAGCGCTGTATCGCAACCTCGTCGCCCGGCAGGACAGCACCGCGCCGGAGAGCGTGCACCTTGCCTTCTGGCCGGAGTGGGACGAGGCGCTGATCGACCGCAAGCTGATGGACGACATGCGCCTGGCGCAGCGACTGGTCAGCCTGGGGCACGCAGCACGCAACAGCGCCAACCTGAAAGTGCGCCAGCCGCTATCCGAAGCGGTCTTCGTCGTGCGCGACGCATCCGAGCGGCCGGTGGTCGAGGCGCTGGCGGGCACCATCGCGGACGAGCTGAACGTCAAGCAGGTGCGCGTCGTGGCCTCGGCGGACGAAATGGTGAGCTACAAGCTTAATCCGCTGCCGCAGGTGCTGGGTCGCGCGCTGAAGGGTGACTTCCCGAAGGTCCAGCGCGCGCTGCGCGAGGGCGCGCCAGACGACGTCGAACGCTGGGCGAAGGCGCTGCTGGCCGGGGAGAACGTCACCGTCACGGTGGACGGGCAGGAATACACCGTCACGTCAGAGCAGGTCGAGGTGCAGCAAGAAGCCGCCGAGGGCTACGCCGTGTCCGAGGAATACGGTTACCTCGCGGCGCTGAAGACGGAGCTCACTGACGATCTGATCCGCGAAGGGCTGGCGCGCGAGTTCGTGCGCCGCATCCAGACGCTGCGCAAAGACGCCGACTTCGAGATCAGCGATCGCATCACCGTCAGCTATCAGGCGGGTGAGAAGGTCCGCGCGGCGGTTGAGACGTACCGCGACTACATCCAGACCGAGACGCTAGCCGATGCGCTGATCGAGGCGGCGCCCGAAAACGGCGCGCGCAGCGAGGCGTTTGAGATCGATGGTGAATCGGTTGTGATCGGCGTGCGGCGCGTGTAGTGCGCCCGAGCTTCCCCATCGAGAGCCGGTTTCCGCGCCCCGGTCGTCGCTCAGAAAATGGGCGAGGGCCGGGGCGCGGCTGCGAACTGGACCGGCGCGCGGGAGTCGGCTACAATCGGTAAAGCGTGTGTAAGCGGGCATGCGCTGATCCGTCCGACCACCATGGGAAGAGGCTAAGGGGCACGCATGGTCACGACAAAAGACGAGTTATATACCGAGTTGATCAACCTGCGCGCTGAGCTTCAACAGCAGTTGGCCGAAATCGATCTCGACGCCAATCTGAACGATACCGGCACTGGCTACAGCAATCATCCGGCGGATGACGCGACCGAGGTGCTGGATCAGACAGTCAATCTGTCGGTCTACCAGGCGGCCGAGGAACGACTGCGCGAGGTCGAAGACGCGCTGGCGCGTTACGAGGCGGGCACGTACGGCATCTGCGAGAACTGCGGACGGGAGATCGACATCGCCCGCCTGGAAGCGATCCCGTACACACGCTATTGCCTGCGCTGCGCCGAACAACGCGATTTCATTGCCGGGATGGGCCAGTGACCGATTCGCAATCCCATGCGGCGCCCGGAACAACGCTTCGTCACTGGTTATTCCTCATTGGGGTGGCGGCGCTGGCGATCGCGGCTGATCAGGCGACCAAAGCGTATGTCGTCGCGCGCCTCGATCGCGGTGAATCGTGGGTCCCGTTCGACTTCCTCGAATCCATTTTTCGCATTACGCACGTGCGGAACAGCGGCGCGGCTTTTGGGATCTTCCCCGGTCGCGGCCAGGCCTTCCTGGTGATCGCCGCGATCATCGTGCTGGTGATCCTCTACTTCTACCGGCAGCTTCCGAGCGGGACTTGGCTGGTGCGCACCGCGCTTGGGTTGCAGTTAGGCGGCGCGCTGGGCAACGTGATCGACCGGCTGCGGCTCGACTTCGCCGTGATCGACTTTCTGCACGTCCGCTATTTCCCGGTGTTCAACGTGGCGGATATCTGCATCGTGGTCGGCGTGGGATTGCTGGCGATCGTCATGCTGGCTGACGAGTGGCGCCAGCAGCGCCAGACAGCGGCGCAGCAAGCCGGGGCGGTCGAGCCGTCGCGTGGCGGCTCTGAGGAAAAGAACGCAGCCAAAAGCAGCTAGAGACAGCAAGGACCAGTAAAAAAACAGCGTCAAGGTAGCCTTGACGCTGTTTTTCGCTGTTGTTAGCTGCTCGCCTG
>CBINGT010000332.1:0-4529 GCA_966250245.1 uncultured Anaerolineae bacterium | reverse complement strand
TAGATTTTGATAACTATCGGCTGTGGGTAACTGCTTCGCCGCCGTTTCGGATGGTATTCTCCTGGTTTGCCGAGCATTTACGTCCGGGCGACGTGCTGATCATCGATCCGAACTGCGCCTGCGGGGTGATGGAAGGGTGGGATTATTTCGTGCCGCAATATTTCCCGACAGGCTACCTGCCTGTGGTTGAGCGCCCCGGCAATGCATCGCGAGTGTGGTATCTGTCAACGTCGGGCGCCCGCGACGAGGCGCTTTTGCGTGAAATCGAGACAGGCCGCGAGCCGTCGATTTTTGTCGGCCCCTGGCATTTTTTGCTGCGGCTGTATGAAGGCCCGCCGGACTGGGAAGGGGTCCCCTTCGACAACAAGATCCGCTTGCATGGCGTGGAGATCCTCGATACCGGAACGGTCATCGCGCAAAATGAGCGCTTCCAGGTCAAGCTATGGTGGTCTGCTGATCAGCCTCTTGATCTGGACTACAGCATGAGTGTCGCAGTCAGGGACCGATTCGGCCGGATCATCGCCCAGGCAGACGGTCCGGTGCACGTCGCGGGCCAGCCGAAGCAAACGAGCACGTGGGAACCTTCCGAAATCTATCAGGATATCCGCACCCTTCAATTGCCACGCACCCTTTCAAGCGGGCCATACACTCTTTACGTCACAGTCTATCAGTGGTGGGACGGAACCCGACTGCTGCCAGAAGAGAATAGCCTCTGGCCTGTTTCCGACCAGGATAACACCGTCCTTGAGGTTCAGGAGATTTATGTGGTCGGGACAGGATAATTGGAGCTAGCCAAGCCCTCAGCGGCGTGGCGGGGATGGCAGAAAGGGATTTGAGGTGAACCGACCGGACGCTCCGCACGACAAACCGGACTCCACGCTCCAGTCGACCGTTATCCTGATCGGCCCGATGAGCGCGGGGAAAAGCACGATCGCGCAATGCCTCGCCGAAAAGCTCGGCATACCGCGCTATGAGGTCGACGAGCACCGCCTGACGTATTACCGGGAAATCGACTACGACAATGCAACTGCCGCGCAGATTTTCCACTCCGAAGGCATGGTCGGGCTGATGCGCTATTGGAAGCCGTTTGAAGCGTATGCGGTCGAACGCATGGTGGCGGAGCATCGTGGCTGCGTGATCGACTTCGGCGCGGGGCACACCGTCCATGAAGACGAGGCGTTATTCGAGCGGGTCAGCCGCGCGCTGGCGCCGTTTCCGAATGTGATCCTGCTCCTGCCGTCGCCCGACCTTGACGAGTCGGTCCGCGTCGTGAATGACCGGTTTGCAGTGTTGCTACAGAGGGAATTCGGCACGGTCGACCCTGCTTTGCTACAGGTCAACGAGCACTTCGTCAGGCATCCGTCGAACCATCGCCTCGCGAAGATTGTGGTCTACACGGACGGGAAGACGCCCGACGAAACCTGCGCTGAGGTGCTTCAGCGCATCGCAGGCAGCTAGATTATCTATTGGCCTGGGCGGGCATTCGCGCAAGCCGGTCGCGAAACGATGTTAGCGGGCGGAGCAAGCTCCGCCCCTACACAATCCGCCCGTTGTTAAGCGCAAACGGGAAGCCACAAATCGCTCTATCCGCCGGTCACCGCGCCGAGAGCTTCGAGCGCCGCGTCTTCCTCGCGGGCGATGCGCCGCCCCTCGTCCACGTTCACGCGCGTCAGCAGCCAGCCGCCGATCACGAACAGCGCGATCAAGCTCAGCACGGCGGGGCGGCTGCTCCCGAATATCGCCACGACCGCCGCAAACAGGATCGGCCCGAGGATGCCCGCGAACTTTTCCATCACGCTGAAGAAGCCGAAAAACTCGCCGCTTTTGGCGCGCGGACTCATGCTGGCGTACAGGCTGCGGCTGAGCGCCTGGCTGCCGCCCTGCACCACCGCGACCAGCCACGCCAGCAGCCAGAACTCGACTACCGAGTCGACAAAGTAGCCGAGCGTCGCGATCACCATGTAGATCAGCAGCGCCAGCAGGATCGACCGCTTGGTGTTGAGCGTCTCCGCCAATCCCGCAAACAGCCGCTTTCCGATCGTCCACGCGAACAGCAGCCCGCTTAGCTCGATCACTGCCAGCAGACCGAGGATCAGTGGCAGGCTGGCGATGCGCGGCGCGGGCAGCACTTCCAGCCGCCCGACGTCAATTCGCGTGCCAGTGGCGTCCTTGTTCGCCCGGCCGGTGTTCTGCACGACGAGCGTGTGCACGCCCGGCTCGTCCGCCTCGATCGTCAGCCGGTTGTTCCAGCGGACGGTCCGACGATAGGCGTCTACCTCGCCAGTTTCGAGATCATCGTCGTCAAAGTCGTAGGGCACGCCATCCAGATACACGCGGAAAATGCCGCGATCCGGCCCGGCCGAGTAGAACAGCGCGACCGACTGCCCGTTGAAGCGCAGCGAATAGGCCGCGTCCGCCGTATCGGTCGAGAAGTAGGTCAGCGCTTCGCCGTCGAACTCTGCGTCGTCCACCACGGCGGACGTCCACACATCCGGCGCGGGAGACACCGCCGCGCCATCGTCCGCCAGCATACCGCGCTGAACCGCCTCATCACTCAGCGACACAACGCCCGTGCCCGCTGCACCGTCGATGGCAGGAGCGTCGGGACGCGGCGCGCCGGTCAGGTCGACGTCCAGCGTGCGGCGCGCGCCCACCGCGACCAACGGCAACGCCACGAGGTTCCACAGGATGAACGCCAGGAAAAACGCGCGACGCGGATCGCCCGCTGCGGGCAGGCGCCCGAAAATGTAACTGAACGGGAAGCCGACAAACTGCACCAGCAGCAGCGCGCCGACCAGCGAGAGCGTCCCCAGGCCAAGCTCCGCACCGTAAATCACTGCGATGCCGATGATCGTGCCGATGCCGTCGTTGTAGATCAGGAACGCGATCAGGTATTTGAGCAGTTCGCGGTACTGGCGCAGATCGCGGAAGGTCTGGCGCAGACGATTAAGGCTGACGGTCAGCACGTTTTCGCCGGGCTTGAGCGCGGCGGTTGCGGCAGGGGGTTCGGGTACGACGCGCAGCACCGGGATCGAAAAGACCGCCCACCAGACCGCGACGCTCAGAAACGACAGCCGCGCGCCCGTTTCGCCACCCAGGAGGAAGATCATCACCACGTTGATCGCCAGCAGGATCCCGCCGCCGAGGTAGCCAATCGCGTAGCCGGTGGTCGAGAGCCGGTCCACATCATCCGGGCGGGCGACGTGTGGCAGCAGCGCATCGTAAAACACGATGGACGCGGAGAAGCCAACGCGCCCGATGATGAACAGGATCGACGCCAGCAGCCAGTCGCCCGTTCCCACGAAGACGAGCAGCCCGGTCCCGATGATGCCGATCGTCGCGAACAGGGAGAGGAACGCCTTCTTCCCGCGCCGCACGTCGGAGATGGTGCCGAGAATGGGCGAAAGAATCGCGACGATGAACAGGCCGATCGCCAGCGTCAGGCTCCAATAGCCGGTGGCTGTCGCCTCGCTGGGCAGCGTCGCCCCGGCGACCCCGCTGTAGTAGGTCGGCAGCACGGCGGCGAGGATCGTTGTCGCGAAGGCAGAATTGGCCCAGTCGTACAGCGCCCACGCGCGCTGGCGGCGGCGGTACGTCGCCTCATCGACCGAGTCGAAAGACGCAGCAGCGGAAACGGTGGCAGTCATAGCGCGCTCCTGAGAAAAGCAGCGGTTAGCCGTTAGCGATTAGCGATTAGCGGTTAGCAGTTAGCAGTTAGCGAAAGCGAAGACCAGCCAGGGACAGCAATAAGGCAGCAGTTTCAAGAGCGAGCGATAGCTGAATTGCATCGCCCATATAGCCTATCGGCGGAGCAAGCTCTCGCATCTGCGCTCGACGCTGAGTTAGGCTCGAACCAAGCACAATACAGGTTCTCTCGCCTTTGGCTAATCGCTAATTGCTGCTAATCCTAGCATAATTGCCACAGGGGGCGAGCGCGCTAGGGCGCCCACGCGGGCAGGAACGCGTCGCTCGCGACCAGCGCGCGCTCGCCAGTGGACAGGTCGAGCGTCCAGATCTCCGGCTGTGCGTCCGGCTGGCCGATCGGGAAGCGTTGATAGACCAGGCGCGTGCCGGATGGATCCAGGCTGATCGCGCTGTGGGCGTATTCGGCATCGACCACCAGAGGCTCGGCCTCGCCGCTCACCAGATCGAGCCGGTAGATCTGCCGCCCCTGCGTGAAGCGGTCGTCGAGGTAGCGGCGCAAGACGATCAGCGTATCACCGTCCGGCAGCCAGACCGCGCCCGCATCCTCGACCGGCGCGTCTTCCTCGCCGCTGACGCGCGTGCGTTCGCCCCGCGCAAAATCGACTAGGTCAAGCTGCGTGTAGAACGCCTCGCCGAGCGCGCCGCGCACCAGCACCGGGATCAGCAGCCGATCTCCATCCGGCGAGAAGATGCCCGCCGCGCCTTCCAGCGATTCGATCTGCGCGCCCGGTCCGCCGTCGAGGTCGCGCACGCGCACACCGGGGATCGTCGCGTCGAACGCGGCGACGCGCGCCCCATCCGGCGACCAGACCGGATTCGCGCCA
>CBINGT010000331.1:0-4553 GCA_966250245.1 uncultured Anaerolineae bacterium | reverse complement strand
GGCCGAATACACCTACGCCGACGAGCTCGGCATGTCCCCGTGCGACTGCTTCAATGTGCGCCAGGGGTTACTCGACCTGCTGGCGCTTCCCAACAACCCCTGGTGGGACGACGCGCAGACCCGCTTTGTGGTCGAACGGCGAGACGCGATCCTGCGCCGCGCGCTGGAGCAGGCGATCGTCGATCTGACGCAGGCGCAGGGCAGCGATCGCAACGCGTGGCAGTGGGGCAATCTCCACACTGCCGAGTTCAGTAGCGTGACGATCAGCAGCATCGGCGCGGGATTCGTCGAGGAGCAGTTTATTGTCGGTCCGGTGCCAGTCGGCGGGACGGGAGACACGCTCAACACGACGCGCAGCCTCGGCAGCGGCCGGAATCGCGCCCGCGTGCTGAGCGCCCCGGCCGCACGCCTGATCATCGACCTCTCCGCGCCGGAAAGCAGCCGCGCCATCCTCACTACCGGCCAGAGCAATCACCTCGCCAGCAGCCACTACCGCGATATGGTCGATCCCTGGCGCTACGTCAAATACCATTCCGTGCTGTGGGATCGCGCCAGCATTGAAGAAGCATCCGACGCGATGCTGGCGCTAGAACCGGTCTACCTGCCGCTAGCCACCCCGGTCCCTTCGCCCCAACCCTGAAGCATGTAAATTTATGAAAAATAAACTAATTTGTCATCATTTGACTAGTTATTTATTTTTTCTTGATTTAGTTTTAATAGGTAGAGGGGACAATCGATTCGAAGGCTCGAATCGCCAATCAACTCAATTGTAACTACATAGTGTCAATGAGGTGATGCATGATCGCCAATCGCGGTAGGGGGCAAGACGTGGCCGAAGACCGGAATAGCATGAACTTCCGCGCGCTGTTGCACGACAACCGGCTGCTGGAAGTGGTCGTGAGCGGCGAGCTCACGCCGGTATTGGTACAGCAAATCATTCGCTATGTGGAGAGCACCGTCGCCGATGTCGGCCCGCTTGCCGGGCTGATGCTCGACCTGCGACAGTCGACGGCGGTGAGCATCGTCCGCGCGACCGGACTGGTAGAAGCGCTCAGCGAGCTGGTCACGCCGATGGCCGTCGTGTTCATCTGGCGCCAGCAGCACGAGATCGCGCGCCTGATCCATCACACTCTGTCCCGGCGCGACGACATCGCCTACTTCACGCACCATACCGATGCGTGGACCTACCTCTTGCGGAACATCGGGAATTCGAACCATTAAACAAAAAAACCAGCGGGAGCGCAGTATCGCCGCCCGCTGATTTTGCTGCTTCGCTTCTTACGCGCCTCACGCCAGCGAACCCTACCCGGCCCTCTGTTTCCGGCGCGCAACCCCAGCTAACTGATTTAACCTGAGCGGCGCTCTCCGACCAGTACGGAGCGGACCAGCGCCAACGCCTGCGCCACGACCAGCGTAAACACCGCCACCCAGACCGCCTGCTGCCCTCGCGCGGCACGTTCCAGCGCGGGCGACGGCGGCGTGACGATCTCGACGGTTTGCCCAACGCTGGCCGCAAACGGATCGAAGCCTTCCGCCTGCAACCGCGCCGCCTCACCCGGCGAAAGCTGCTCTGGCCGGTACGGCTCGGATACCACCACCGCGGTCACGCGGCCGTCGGCGCGTCTTTGGGTGAGCACCCTCGCCGTCCGCGAGTTCAGCACGTCGTACACGTACAACTCGCGCACCAGTACCTTCACCAGCACCGCCAGCGGCAGCGCCAGCAACAGCCCGATGAACCCGAACAGCGACGCCGCAACCAACTGCGCGCTCAACACCACGCCCGCAGGCATATTGATTTGCCGGGTCATAATGCGGGGCATGATCAGGTTGCTCTGAATCTGCTGCGTCACGATGTACCCGATCAGCACCAGCGGCACCTTCGCCGGATCGTCCGCCAGCCCCACCAACAGCGCCGGGACGATCGAAATGATCGAGCCGATGTTCGGCACAAACTCCATGATGCCCGCCAGCACGCCAAGCGCCACCGGATTCGGAATGTTGATGAGCACGGCGTTGACGAACGTGATCATCGTGCCGAGCGTCAGCATCGAGATCAATTGCCCGACAAACCACGCGCGCAGCGTCCCGGCCAGATGCACCAGAATCTCCAGCGCGCGCGGCCGGTATCCCTGCGGGACCAGCGTCAGCGCGCCGTCGAGGTAGTTGGTCGGGTCCACCACGAAAAACAGGGCGATGATGAAAATAAAGAGGATGTTGGCGATCAGCCCGCCCACGCCGGACACAAACGGGAAGATATTCCCCGGCAGGCTGCTAAGCTGCTGCGAGAGCCACGATGCGCCCTCACCTTCGAGCAGCGCGTCCCAGTCAACCTCGGGAAGCACCCCGTACTGCGATGAGATCCGGTCGTATTCCGCCCGCACGGTGTCGAACGTATCGGGAAGCTGGTCGATAAGCTGCTGCATCTGCTCGACAAACGTCGACACCAGCAACACGCCCAGCACCGCGCCGATTATTAACACCAGCACCAGCGTCAGCAACAGCGCCAGCCCGCGCGGCAAGCCCATCCGCTCAAAGCGGTGAATCGGCCCTTGCAGCGCCAGCGCGACGATCACCGCCAGGAAAATCAGCATCAGCGAGTTGCGGACCTGCCAGATGCCGATAAACGCGGCGACCACCAGCACGCCTACCCCGATGAGCACAATCCACTCACCGAGGGACATCCGATTAAATGCGATGGGTTGTCGGTTCACAGAAGTGTGTGCCGTTAGGGGCTAGATAGCTATCTTCCCCATGACAAGCAGCAGGAGGAACCCCGCCAGGCTCGTCACCAGGAAGCAGCCAATCGAGACAAACATGCGCTCGGCGGCAGTCATACCGAACAGCCGGTCGCTGCGCGCCTGATCCATGTACGTCTCATAACTCTCGACGATGATTTCTTCTTCCAACGCTTGCCGGCGCAGCTCATCAATGCTGTCAATGTTGTCGGCCATCCGGACCTCCCACACGTACGAACCACATGTTAAGCATATACTGAATATTGCCCCTGCCGCCAATTGAGCGCCACGCAGCGTCTAGTGCCCCAGCGCGCCTTCGGCCAGTGGCAGGAACCAGTCCAGAAAATCGCGCTTGGCGTCGGCCAGCGCACGGCTGAAATCAAAGCGCATCAGCGGAAAGCGCGCCAGATCGTCGCCAACGCGCCACAGCGCCGCGCTAAGCCAGCTTGGCCGCGTCTCGGTAGACACGCGCCGCAGCACGCCGGTCGCTCCGATCTTATCCAGTTTATCGGCATCGTGAAGCAAATCGCCCAATGCCTCGGCGTCGGCTTCCTTGAGAATCGCCGCCTGGATCGTCTCGATCCGCTCCGGCGGCAGATACCCGCGCAGCACGCGCCCGGCGAACGCCGCGCCCAGTTCCTCGTGCGGCTCGCCGCTGCGCAGTTCGTCCAGCTTGGCGACGTCGTGGCACACGCTCAGAAGATACGCTTCTTCGGGGCGTACGTCCGCTTCGTTCGCCAGCGCCAGCGCATAGCCCGTCACCCGCAGAATGTGCGCCCACAGGTGCGGCCAGCCGGGGTGCCAGCTCGCCAGGTGACGGCGCACATGCTCCGCGACCTGCCTGCAAAACTCGTCGGGCGGCGTGGCGGGAAGCCACTCGTCGCGCACTTGCCGCGCGAACCGTTGCACCAGCGGAGACGCCCAGTCGTCCAGCAGCCGATCCGCCCAGGCATCTGGCGTTTCCATGCGCACGTTCGCGCCCACCAGCAGCTTGTGAAGCAGCCCCATCACCGCCCGCTCGTTTTCGCTGCTCATGTCGTCGCATCCCTTGCTCGCACTGCCACGGCCGGTCAATCTGATCTATCATGGTACACTAGAGTTCCAGCGCGGCAAATTCACCATCCATTCGCCAGGAGCATACCCGTATGATCGAGCCCGTCCCCCCGTCCGAGCTATCCGCGCCCGAGCAGCCCGCGCCGGAGACCATTCCCGGCGTCAGCGAGCCGCGTCTGCCGCTGGAGCTACGCGATACGATCGGCGTGCAGCCCGACGAGCCGCTGGCCGAGGCCGGTCGCCGCATCCTGCGCTATCACTTCGAACGGATGCTGCTCCACGAGCCGGGCACGCGCGAAGGGACGGACATCGAAGCCCTGCACGATATGCGCGTCGCCACGCGGCGGATGCGCAGCGCCTTTCGCATGCTGAAACCGGCCTATCTGCCGGGTGCGATCAAGTTTTTCCGCAAGGAGCTTCGCCGCCTGGGTGGAACGCTCGGCGCGGTGCGCGATCTCGACGTCGCGCTGGACCGGCTCGCTCGCTACGCTGACTCGCATCCCGAAGCGGACGTCAGCCCGCTGCTGATCCGATGGAACGGGCTGCTCGCGGACGCCCGCGCCGACCTGATCGCAGAGCTGGACAGCGCGCGCTTCGCCACGTTCGTCGCGCGCTTTGACGCCTTCCTGCGCGAGCCGGGCGCCGGAGCGCAACCCACCCCCTCGCCGGAGGCGCCCGCCCCGTACCTCGTGCGGCACGCCGTCCCGCCACTGATCGTCGACAGCTTCGCCCGCGTCCGCGCATACGAGCCGGTCATCCCTGGCG
>CBINGT010000330.1:0-4558 GCA_966250245.1 uncultured Anaerolineae bacterium | reverse complement strand
TGATCGAGATCGGGCTCAACTGTGAGGGCAAGATCGACGTGCTGGTCGAGCCACTAAGCGCGGAAACCCTGCTACTCCACGCCGCGCAGGAGCCGCTACACCGCGTCAATGTCACCGTCTGCTCGCCGGAGAACCCTTCTGCGCCGGACGCATGCCACGCGTGGATCGCAGCCGATGGCCGCTCCGACCCGCCGCTGCCCGACGCAATCGTGCGCGACGGTCTGGCGGCGCTGCGCGGCGACCGTCCGCAAACCGTCAGCTATGAGGATGGGCGCGTCGCGCTATTCGAGCCGGTTCTGCCGCCGCCCACGCTGCTGATCTTCGGCGCGGACGAAGCCGCCGTGCCGCTGGTACGCTTCGCCAAGCTGCTCGGATTCCGCACCATCGTCAGCGATGGGCGAGCCGCGTTCGCCACGCGCGTCAAGCACCCGGACGCGGACGAGGTCATCGCCGCGTGGCCGGACGAGGTCGTGCGCCGGTTGGGCGTGGACCATCGCACTTACGTCGTCTCGTTAAATCATGAGCCGCGCTTTGAAGATGCCATGCTACACGCCCTGGCCGGGCATGACGTCGCGTACATCGGCGCGATCGGCAAGCGCGTGCGCCACCTGGAGCGCGTCGAGCGAGCCGCTGCCGCCGGGCTGGATCTGACGCAGTTTCCGCCCATTCATACGCCGATCGGGCTGGACATCGGCGGCAAGTCGCCCGAAGAGATCGCGCTGAGCATTATCGCTGAGATCGTCGCGGTCAAGAACGGGCGACCGGGCGGGATGCTCGCCGCGCCGCTCGAAACCGAAGCGCTGCACCGCGCCTGAGTCCCGCTAGGCAATCTGGCCCATTTTAGGCGGGTTGCGCGGCGCACCCGTTGACATCCCCTAACGCACGTCGCTACCATCAAACTAGACGCTGGTGTGTGCCACACGCGGCTAAGGCTAGCCGAAGGTTGGAACCATGGTCATCAAACGATGGTGGGGAGCGGCGCCCGCGCTGCTCGTCGCGGGCATGATGCTCGCGGCTGCGGCGGCGTGCGCATTCAACTCGCCCGATCGCCTCAACGATGGGCGGGGCACGCGCGAACGGCCTGTGCCCGCGCGCGTCTTCGCCAAGACGCCGCAGTACGAGGTCCGCGCGCTGAGCGTGTTGAGGCCCGTCCCGGTCGAAGGGCAGGGCGAAGGCGAAACAACGGACATCGGCACCGAGTACATGAAAGTGCAGTTTGAGGTGCTGTGCTCCCGGGACCCTGAGGAAATCTGCGACCTGACCGAGCTACGCGATAATTTCCAGGTGGTCGGCGGAGAGGGTGTGCTGTTCCCCCCCGACTACACGCTGGAGATCAGCGATCCGCTGCTGGAAGGCGAGATCCTCGGCGGAGCGCAGAAAGCGGGCTGGCTGGTGTATAAGGTCCCGACCGGCCTGACCGTAACGGAAGCGGTCGTCGAATATGGCGAGGGGTTGCGTCTCTTCTTCCGCCTGCCCTGACGTCCGCTGTGCGCCGGAAAACGACCCTGGCGTGAGCGGGGTGTTTGCGGTATGATTGCGCCCTGCTAGACGGGACGTCAAGGACACAGACGATGAAGGTCATTCTCAAAGACTACGTATACAAGCACGGCGTCGCGGGTGACGTGGTTGAGGTCGCTGACGGCTTTGCGCGCAATTACCTGATTCCGCGCGGCCTGGCGATCAAGGCGACCGCGGGCGCGCTGCGCGAGAACCAGCACCTGCTGAAGACCGCCAGCATCCGCCGCGAAGAGCTGAAGCAGCGCGAGCAGGAAGCCGCCGACCGCATCAACGGCGCTGAGCTGGTGTTCGGCGTCAAGGCCGGTAAGAACGGCAAGCTGTACGGCTCGATCACGACGATGGACATCGCCAAAGCGCTCGAAGAAAAGACCGGTGTGGACATCAACCGCCGTCGTATCAGCGAGCGCCCGCTGCGCGAGCTGGGCATTCACACCGTCCCGGTACGCCTCGGTGCGGGGATCTCGCCTGAGCTGCGGATTGTAGTCGTGCGCGAGGAAGAAGTCGCCGACTACCTGGCCGGGAAGCCGGTCGCCAGCCTGCGCGGGCTGATCGAGGACCGTCAGGAAGAAGCTGAGGCCGAAGCGGTGGAAGCGCCCGAGGCGGAAGCGGCTGACGAGGTCGTCGAGACGGCTGAAGCTGCGTTGGAAGACGAGGAAACGCAGGTCGCTGAGTAATCCGCGCCTGCCCCTGTTCCATGCTGGCTGAACAACCCGGCGCGCGCGACTACCTGATCGCGTTTGTCGCCCGGTACATGACATGTAGCGCGTGTCAACACGCGTATAGTGCCGACGATGTGACGGTTGACCGTTACAGCGCCGGCTTTTGGATTTTATCTGCCACGTGCCCGGCCTGCGGCCACAGCCACACCTTCACAGCTTTCGACCGCCCGCCCTACACCCGGATGCCCGACATGGGCATGACCGACCTGCCACCGCTCAACGACGCGGATGTGAGCGAGTGGGCGGATTTCCTCGAGCACTTCGACGGCGACCTCACCGAGCTTCTCAGCGCCGTAGACTAGCCGAAGACGCCATATCACTCGCGGGGGACTGAGCGTTTGCCATCTGGCAATAGCACAATCCCCCGCGATTGGTTATGATCCCCCGCGAGATTTCGGTAGCCGCACGCGGAGAGCTAGGTTTAGCGTGAGTAATTTCGCAGCCCTGGGACAGCGCCTGCGCGACGCGCGCGAAGCCAAAGAACTGTCGCTGGATGAGGTGGAGCGCGCCACACGCATCCGGGCGCGCTTTATCGAGCAGATCGAGCGCGGCGATTTCTCGGGGATGACTCCTGTCCAGGCGCAGGGCTTCCTGCGCAACTATGCGCGCTTCCTCGGCATTGATCTCGACCTGCTCGAAACCGAGGTCACCGGCCAGGATTCGAAGCCACGGATGAGTCGCGGCCGCCGCGACGCCAAGAAAGCCCCGGCTCCGGTCGCACCGGGCGCCACGCCCATCCCGCGCCCGGCCTCTCGTCAGGAGAGCGCCCCGCGCCGCCGTCGCGGCTGGCTGACCAGCACGCTGATCATCCTGCTGGCAGGCGCGATCGTCGTGCTGGTGGTGCTGGGCGCGACCGCTGTGCTCAACAGCATTTCGGAATCGGCGGACGAAAATGGCGGTGTCGCAGCCGTCGACCTCTCGCCTAACCCCGATGATCCGGCGCTCGCTAGCGATGCGGGCGAGGCTCAGGCGGGCGATCCGGCGGCGCTCGACGCGACGCCCGGAGAAGGTACGCCCGCCGCGCCCGGCGACGAGATGTCCGCGCCGCTCACCCCTGAGATCGCCTACACGCCCCCCGGCGACACCGCGACCAACGTGGTCGTCAGCATCAACGTGACGCAGCGCACCTGGTTGCGAGTGACAGTCGATGGAGAAGTCGTCCGGCAAGGGTTGGCGCGGCCCGGTGAGGTGTGGCAGTTCGAGGGGCAGGAGAGCGTCGGCCTGCGCGCCAGCAACGCCGCCGCGCTGCAACTCTCCGTCAACAACCAGCGACAGGGGACGCTTGGCGGGCGCGGGCAGTTGTTCGACCAGACCTTCACGCGTGAGGGCGTCACCGGTCCGCCATCCGACGAGCCACCATCGGATGAGGCGCCAGCCGCGTCGGACGCTCCGGCGCCTGACGCCGTGTCGTTCACGCCTACGCTGGACATGCCTGCCCCAACCGCGTCGCCTGAAGAGGCGGCGCTCGTTTTGAGCCCTACCCTGGATCCGAACGCGCCGCTGCCGACCGGCCTGGAAGAAGGGATCGTCCGGCTGGCGCTGACTCCTACGCCCGAGCCGACCCAGGAAGCGCCCCCGCAGGAGCCGCCGACGCAGGAGCCGGATACCGCGACGCCGGAGCCATCTGCGACGCCCGCGCCGCCAACCGACACGCCGCTACCGCCGCCTACGTTCACGCCGTTGCCGAGTGAGACACCCACGCCGACCGCTTCACCTACCGCCACCCCGACGGTCGGCCCGCCGACCCTCACACCGCTGCCGAGCGAGACGCCCAGCCCTACGGTCACGCTGACCGCGACGGCGACGCCTACCGCGACGCCGTTCCTGCCGCCGCGCATGACCCGCACGCCGACAGTATCGCCGAAGTAAGCGAAATGCTTGCTACGCGGCCAGTCTGCTGAGCGCCGCCGCCAGCGACCACAGCACCACCAGCGCCGTGCCTGCTGCCAGCTTCCAGTGCCGCAAGGGGCGAACGGCCGCGCGCCCTGGCCCGTCAATTCGCGTCACCCACAGGCGAGAGTCGCCGCGCAGCGTGTAGAAGCCGTAGATGCGCAGATCATCCGCCTGTTGAGCCTGCTTGGTGGACGTGCGCGCCGGGTGAGTCATCGTCGTTCCCCTATTGGTTACGTGTGGTTGCGTGTTCGTCAATTTCAGTAAAGCACACCCCCAAGTGAGCGTATAGCCCGAAAAACGAGGGGAGAGGTTAGCACCGGCAGCGCGCAACAAAAAAGCAGCCGGGAACAACCTCGCCGCTCGCTGTTCCTGGCTGCCTTTCGCCGCGTGATGCTGCTTTTTGCTTATCCGTGCCACAGGTAATCGAG
>CBINGT010000329.1:0-4559 GCA_966250245.1 uncultured Anaerolineae bacterium | reverse complement strand
GCTTTCGCGGGAATGACGATCTTGGCGTTCGCCGCGCCCGCTAACGCCCAGGACGATGCAGCTTATCGCAACAAAGCCGCCGTACGCGAACTGCTTGCCCAGCTTTCCGCCGGGAATGTAGATAGTCTGGTGCAGCACTTCGTCGATCCGTTCAGGATGAACGAAGCCGAGCCACGCTTGGTCGAAGCCTCTCCGCAAGACCTCGTCCCGTTCGTTGGCGCGCTCATCGGCGCGATTCCCGATCTCCATATCATGCCGAAAGTGATCATCGCAGAAGGCGATTGGGTCGTTGCAGAGCTGTCTTTTACCGGAACGTTCAGCCAGCCGTTTAACTTTGCGCCATTCGGGCCAGAGCCTATCCCGCCTACCAACGAACGGGTTTCGTGGGCCGAGATGGATTTCCTGCGTCTCGATGCGGAAGGGAAAATCGTCGTGCAGTGGGTGATGGGCGATTCGGCTGCCATGTTCAGCGCTTTGGGCCTTGTGCCTCTGTCTGATGAGGCTAACCGGACGGGGACGCTGCTCTCTGAACCCGCCGGATACGGGCAGCTCACCGCCGATGCGCTTGCGGCAACCTACACCAGCGGCAGGGAGGCCACGAACATCGCCCTGTTCCGCGAGCACTTGGAAACCATCGAGTCAGGCGGGGATACATCGGGCTACTACACCGAGCCGTATGTGTTGTGGGAGGCGGGCGTTCCTGCCGCGACCAACGCCCGAGAGAATTTCCAGTTCCACCAGGCGCTGAGCGAGGCGATGCCCGACCTCAGCGTAACGCCGGAGATTGTCATCGCAGAGGGTGATTGGGTCGCAGGGCTGGTCACCATCTCCGGCTCGTTTACGAATGACCTGAATATGGTGGGGCTTGGAACCGTCCCGCCGACCGGTCAATCAGCGGTGTGGCAACTTGGGATCATCCACCGCTACAACGCCAACGGCAAGGTCGTTGAAGAGTTCGTCGAGATGGACCCTGCCCAGGTGCTGGTTTCCCTGGGGCTGCTGTCTATGGAGGGCGCTGAATAGCTACTCCTCCCGATCTCGAATCATGTGGTGTAAAAATAGGGCAGGGCGGATGATTTACTCTCCGCCCTGCCGTTTATTCGGGTGTCGAGGACACCTTTAGAACACGCTGTCGGGGTTGTAGAACCGCTGGACGTTGTCAATCGTGATCCGCGGCGAGGGGAACGCCGTATCCTTCGGCGCCCGCGCGCCCGCCAGGATCGCCATCAGGCGGTGGAACGCGGCGCGCCCGATCTGGTCGGAGTTGTTCAGCCCGGTGGCGGCGTAGTTGGTGCCGTTCATGATCTCCACCAGGGCTTCCTTCTGACCGTCCACGCCCACCAGGAACATCTCGTCGCTGCGGCCCGCGTCGGCAATGGCCTTTTGCGCGCCGAGGCACATCGAGTCGTTCTCGCAGAAGACCGCGTCAATCCGGTCGTACTGGGCGAGCATGTCTTCCATCAGGGTGAAGCCACCATCTTCGCTCCAATCGCCGAAGTTGGGGGCCATGATGACCTCGATGTTGGACTGCTCCACGACGGACAGCACGCCGTTCGTACGATCCAGCCCGATGGTGTTGTCCTCGGGGCCGCCACGCAGGATGACCAGCACGCCCTCGCCGTTGAGGCGCTCGACGATGTACTCGCCGTTCTGCACGCCGATGGTGTAGTTGTCCGGGCCGATCCAGCTCGTGTACTCGCCGCCGGTCAGCTTGCGGTCCACCAGCACGACCGGGATGCCAGCCGCCTCAATGGCGTCCAGCGCGGCGGGCGCGGAGTTAATCCACCCTGCGCTGATGATGATGCCGTCGACATCCTGCGCCAGCACGTCTTCGACATCCGACACCAGCTTGGCGATATCCCCGTTCGCGTCGGTGATGATCAGCTCGACGTTCTCGTAGACGGCAGCTTCTTCCTCAACAGCGCGCGACATGCCGATGAAGTACGGCGCGGATTGCGTCAGGTTCACCATGCCGATACGAATGGTGTCGTCCTGCGCGGAAACGAGGGGGACGGTGGCAGCCAGTACCACCACGACCATGACCAAAAGCGACAACAACTTTCTGAGTTTCATCTTACCTCAGCCTCCTAAGCCAAACATCTCGTTAGTTCAGAAGTGCGTTGGAATAACTCGCTTGCCTGGTACGGATAGGGTGATGCGTCTCCTTTCTCCATCTTAGAGCATGGAAACTACCGCTGTTTGCGGCGAGCCAGCACGGCGAACAGGATGATTCCGCCCTTGACAATCTGCTGCCAGTACGACTGCACGTTTTGCAGGTTGAGCAGGTTGTTGATCAGCCCCAGCGTGAACACGCCGCCGAGCGTGCCCAGCGCGCCGCCACCGCCGCCGCCCATCACGCCGCCGCCGATCACGACCGCGGCGATGGCATCCAGCTCGTAGCCGCCGCCCAGGCTCGGCTGCGCGATTCCCAGCCGCGCGGCGAGCAGGATGCCCGCCAGGCCAGAGAGCAGCGCTGACAGCACGTAGACCAGCACGATCTTCGTCTCGACGTTGATACCGGCCAGCCGGACGGCTTCCTTGTTGCCGCCAATGGCGACCACCGCGCGCCCGGTGGTGGTGCGGTTGAGAAAGACCCACGCCAGCGGATAGCACGCCAGCATGATCACCGCCGCGACCGCCAGCGAATCCAGCCAACCGCCACCGCCGACAAACCCGCCCAGCACGCGCCGGAACGCGGGATCGACGGGCGTCTGCGGCGTGTCGGAGTACACGAACACCGCGCCGCGAATCGCGCCCATTGTCGCCAGCGTCACGATGAATGGCTCTAGCTTGTAGCGGGCGATGACGACCCCGTTGAACAGCCCGCACGCCGCGCTTGCCAGCATCGCCACGGCGATCGCGACGGGCGTGGACGTGCTCGACTGAAGCCCTGCCGAGAGGATGGCGGCCAGCGCAACGACCGAGCCAACCGACAGGTCAATGCCGCCTGTGAGGATGACGAACAGCATCCCCAGGCTTAACAGTCCGTTGGGCACGTTCTGACGCAGGATGTTGCTGATATTGCGCTCGGTGAAGAAGTTTTCGGACGTGAGCGCCGTGTAGATCAGCAGCACGACAAATAGCGCCACGAATACGAGGTCAATCCACCGGATGCGCTTCGCGGTGGATCTCAGCGTTGCAAGCGCCGTCTCGCCAAGAGAGGCGCGTCGCTCTACCCTCACATCATCGGGCTTCGAAGTGATTTGCATACGGCTCTTGCGCTCCGTTCGTCCCGTTTTGCCCTTGCGGTCCTACCATCGCCAGCGCCAGCAACTTTTCTTCGGTCGCTTCGGCCCGGTCCAACTCTCCGACCAGGCGACCCTGGCGCATCACCAGGATCCGGTCACTCATACCCAGGATTTCGAGCATCTCCGACGAAATCAGCAGAAAACCAATTCCTTGCTGCGTCAGCCGGTGCATGATCTGGTAAATCTCGACCTTGGTAGCGACGTCGATGCCGCGCGTGGGCTCGTCGAGAATGATCAGATCGGCGTTCACGAGCAGCCACTTGGCGAAGATCACCTTCTGCTGGTTGCCACCGCTAAGATGATTTACCAGCCTGTCGATGTCGCGCGGCTGAATTTTCAGCTCGTCGACCTTTTCGCGGATGCTCTGCTCTTGCCGCGCTCGGTCGATGAACCCCGCCCGGCTGAGCTTGGGGAAGGCGGCGAGGCTGGCGTTGTCGCGGATGGTCGTGGTCAGCACCAAGCCGCTTTTCTTGCGGTCCTCGGTCAGCAGCGCGATCCCGGCCTCGACCGCGTGGCGTGGCGTCTTGGGAGCAAATGGCGCGCCCTTAAACAGAATCTCGCCGCTGTCATACCGTTCCGCGCCAAAGAGGCAGTGCGCCAGTTCGCTGCGCCCGCTGCCCACCAGCCCAAACATCCCGACGATTTCGCCACGCCGCACGGAGAAGCTGATGTCGTGCAACGTTGGCTCGCGCGTCAGGCCGCGCACCGTCAGCAGTTCGGATTGTTCGACCGGCGTGCGCTCCGGGTAGATTTCATCGAGCGTGCGGCCGACCATCAGCGTGATCAGTTGGTCCTCGGTCGCTTGCGCGGTTTTCAGCGTGTCGACCAGCTCGCCGTCTTTCAGCACGGTGATCCGGTCTGCGATGGTGAACAGCTCGTCCAGCCGGTGCGAGATGTACAGCACGAGCAGCCCTTGATCCCGCAGGCGCCGGATCAGGTCCATGAGCTGCGCCAGGTCATTGCGCGACAGGACCGCCGACGGCTCGTCCAGAATAAGGATGCGGGGTTCCTCGACGATCGCTTTCGCCAGCTCGACCATCTGCTGATGCGGCACGCTCAGGCGCGAGACTTTCTGCTTGACGTCGAAGTTGGCAAAGCCAAGCTGGCTGAGCACTTCCCGCGCGCGGCGGTGCGCCGCCGCCCAGTCGATCAGGTGCGTGCGCGGTGAGCGGGGCAGGCGGCCCATCATAATGTTTTCGGTGACGGACAGATGCCCGACGAGGCTGAACTCCTGATACACCGTGTGGATGCCCAGGTTGCGCGCGTCACGCGGGGACTGGATCGTCACCGGATTGCCATCGAGCAGCACCT
>CBINGT010000328.1:0-4559 GCA_966250245.1 uncultured Anaerolineae bacterium | reverse complement strand
ATCGACCGCCACGCGCGTCCCAACTTCCCAATCGTGGACGTGCTCGCCCAGCGCATCGATCGTCCCGGCGGCGTCCGCGCCGAGAATGTGTGGCAGGCTGAGCTTGATCCCCGGCCAACCGTTGCGCACCCAGATGTCGAGATAGTTCAGCGCGGCGGCCCGCACACGCAGCCGCACCTCGTCCGGCCCCGGCTTAGGGATCGGCAGATCGGTCGCGATCTCGACGTTCTCCAACGGGCCGTGCTCGCGAATGATTGCTGCTTTCATCGTCCCCCATCCTTTTCAACGCGCGCCGCCGCGCGCCTACTCACCAGAGCTACCGCCCGGCACCAGCAACCCCAGATCGCACCGGAATATCAGGTTCATCCACCCGAAAATGGCCGTATTCACACGCTTGCCCCGTTTGGGCGCCGGGGGATCGTCCACACGCACACAGGGCTCGTAGACCTCGATCGCGTCGCGCAGGGCGGAAACGCCCCGTTAGAACTGCACGGTAAAGGGAACGGTGTGCGTCTGCGTGCCGTTCAGGTAAACCTCGACGCGATAGTCTCCGACCGGCCACTGTTGCTGCGGGTGCGCGGCGCTAAACAGGATCTTGCCGCTGCCGGAGCGGATCGTTTCCTCGCCGATCACCCGGTCGCCGCCATCCTCGCCCGCGCCAACCTGCACCCAGGTGACACGCACCTCGTTGTCGTCGGACGCATTCGCCAGATCGACCACCAGATAGAACGTGTCCGCCGGGGCATAGGTGCTCGTGCGCGATTCACCGGCTTCGTCGCGGACCAGGGTTGCCGAGCGCACGTGCGCCGTGGTGATCTCGATGCTGCACGCCAGCCCGCTCGCAAACAGGGCCAGTGCCACCAGTGCCAGCGTCCAGTGTGCTTTGTGCATCTCGCGCTCCTTCAGCAAGTAATTAGCGATTAGCGGTTAGCGATTAGCAAGAACCAGGTAATCGAAACAACCTGGCAAACGCGGCGCCCGCCTGAAAAAAAACCCACATCTCAACCCCGGCCGTTTTTCCCCTTTCCGCGTGCGGAGAGGGGCCAGGGGTGAGGTTTTGCGCGCCCATGGTCATTGACAGGCAAACAAGGCACACGGCCGCCCCAATGTTTTGGCTAACCGCTAACGGCTAACCGCTTTCATAACTCCTGCCGCACGCCCTCAAGCATACTCAGGCGCAGGGCTTTCCGGCAACCTGTCGTGACTTTGCGGCGGGGCATTGTTATCATCATGCCGCGCTCTGCATGAGAAAGGGTCGATGAAATGCTTCGCTTAGTCGTGCGGGCGGCGCTCGGCGTGTTGATCGTGGCGTCCGCGCTGCTGCCCGTTTCTGCGCCCGTGCGGGCCCAGGACGCGTGTGCCGGGCTGGTCGAGCCGCGCCTCGAAACCGGCGGTCTGGGGCGCGTCACCTCGCCCTATGGCGTCAGCCTGAAAGACCGCCCCGCGACCGGCGCCGCCGGATCGGTTGAAGTCACGCTGATGCCGCCCGGCACGGCGTTCACCGTGATCGACGGCCCTCGCTGCGCGAACAACTATCGCTGGTGGCAAGTGCGCCTCGCCAATGGCACGACCGGCTGGGCCGCCGAAGGCGACGCTGCAAACTACTTCCTGGAGCCGAACATCGTCGGGCTGGATTTGTTCGTGCCGCGTGCGGACCGCACCGAAATCATGCATACGTTCGTGCTGCCGGATGGCCGCGCGCAGGCCCGCGAGCCATTCCCCGTCGCGCCGGTGAACGCAACGCCCGCCGAGGTCTGGCAGCAGGTCGAGATCGACCGGCTGGTTCCAGCAGTCGAGCAGGCGCGGCAGAACTGCCCGCAACGCCTCATCGGGACGCCCTTCGCGGATCTCGCCAGCGCCGAGGACGCCTTGCAGCTTCCTCTGCCGCCGCTCGATTATGACGTCTATCCCGCGCCGGACGGGTCGCGCCTGTTGCTCGTGCGCCACCTGCACCTGCTCGTCCCGCGCTGCGACCACGCCCTGCCAGAGCGGATCGGCATCAGCCGGGTAGTCGTGCTCGACGCGGACGGCACCGAAACGGAGCTGTTCCCCTTCGCGCAGCATAGCGACATCCCCGCCTCGGAAGACCAGTATCCCGCCGACACGATCGACGCGTGGCCGATCTACCTGGACGAAGTCGTCTGGGCGCCGGATGGGCGGCACATCGCGTTCGTCGCCGCTTACCGCGACACATGCGGCGAGGCGGCCTGCTACCGCTTCCACATGTACGTCGCCGCGCTGGAAACCGGCCAGTTATACATTCTCGGCGAGGGGCGGCATGTCGCCTGGACGGACGGCGGCGCGCGGCTGATGTTCTTCCGCGTGCTAAGCGACGCAGAGGGGCGGCGGGTCCCGCTGCTGTTCTCCGCCCGGCCGGATGGCACCGACCGCCAGGAGATCTGGCTGCCCGGCGGCGCGCTCTACACGTCGACCACGCAGACGCCACTCGGCCTGCCCTGGAACGCCAGCGGCACGCGGCTGATCGTCGGCAACGCGGGCGGCACGAGCGAGGTGATGGTCTTCAACACGGGCGACAAGGGCTTCACGCCACCGGTCGGCGTGCCGGAGATGGCGATGCCGCTCAACCGGCTGTCCGTCCACCTCGTCCAGGGCGAAACGTCGTACCTGTGGACGACCATTCGCGGTGACTTCATCGTTCAGAACATCCGTCGCGGCGACAGCGTGCGCCTCAACAGCGCGCTCGGATCGGTGGGCGTGCCGCTGGTACGCGTCGAGCCATTCGCCACGGGCGAGGCGGCGCTGGCTGTGATGGCGGACGGCAGCGCCTACGTGCTGGACATTGGCGCGGATACGCTCACGCCGGTCGCGCTGCCGGAGTAAGCGTCCATGCCCCGGCGGGGAGTTGCGCTTGCGCTGGCCGTCGCGCTGCTGCTGGCCGGGTTCGCCCTGCGGACGCGCCACATCACCGCGCTGCCGCTCTACCAGGACGAGACGTATCACCTGCGCCGCGCCGAGGCCGTCTATCGCTTCGCGGACAACCCGATCGCCTACGCGCACGGCAAGCTGCTGCTCTACTACTGGATCGGCGCCTTCGATCCCGCCTACACCGAGGCCGGGCTGGCAACTGCGCGCCTCAGCGTCGCGCTGACCGGGCTGCTCGCGGCGGCGGGGAGCGCGGCCCTGGCGCGGGCGCTGTTCGGGCGAGGTGCGGCGCTGCTGGCACTCGCTCTAGCGATCTTCTCGCCCTATGCGCTGTTTTACGACCGGCTCGCCATGTCGGATTCGCCTGCCGCCGCGCTGAGCGTCCTGGCCGGGTGGTGGACGCTCGCCACGATCCGCCGCCCGACGCGCCGCCGGGGAATTGTCCTCGGCGCGATCATGGCGCTGGCGCTGCTCGCCAAGCTCTCCACCGCGCCGATCCTCGCGCTGCCGCCGCTGGCCGCGCTGCTGTTCGCGCCGCAAGGCACGTCGCTGAGCCAGCGTTGGGCGCGCGTCCGCCCCGCGCTGCTCCCCGCTGCCGGGATGGTGCTGTTCGTCGCGGGCGTGTATGCGATTGGCGCGGTCGAGAATGCGCTCAGCGGCCGCCCGCAGGAGCCATACGACCCTGAACTGTTTGAACTCACACGCGGAGCCGATGGGATTGCCGACAACCTACGGCTGGCGTGGGATGCGGGCGCGGTCTTTCTAGGCGCGCCGTTCTTGCTGGTCGCGCTGGCGCTGGCCGTCACCGCGCTGCGCATCAGACGCTCCGCGCTCTACCTGCTCGGTTGGCTGCTGGCGGTGACCGTTCCCTTTATCGCGTTCGCGGTCGTGCTGCAAACGCGCTATTTCGTCCCGGCGCTGCCGGTCGTAAGTGCGCTTATTGCGGGGGGAGCGATCGCGCTCGGCGGGGCGCGGCGCGGGCTGGCGCTCGGCGCGGTGCTGCTGGCGATCTGGGCGATCTCGTTCGCGCTGCCCGCCGCCCGCACGCTGATCGCCGATCCCGCGTCATTGGACGTGGCCGAGATCGACCGCCGCAACTTCTTCCGCTACACCTCGAACGCCTGGGGCACGCGCGAAGCGTTGGGCGACCTCGCCGCGCGGGGCGCGCGGATCGATGGGCGCGTGCCGCTGGTCGGCGCGATGCACTATTGCACGCTGCCGGACCTCTACATCACGGACGCGTTCGAGTGGGCGTGCATGGACGCGCGCCTCTCGTTCCTGCCGCAGACGCGGATGCCAGACGACGTCTACGCCTGGGATGCGCTGATCGACGCGGTGCAGCGCCGCCCGTTCGTCTATCTGCTGACCGACTATCGCTCGCCCGACGCCGATCCGTCCGACGAGGCGCTGGCGTGGGAGTTGTTCGGCGCATACCGGCGGCCGCAGGGCGATCTGTGGGTGACCGTCTGGCGCGTGCAGGTCCGCGACGCGGACGCCCTGGCTGGGCGGCTGGCCGGGACAGCCCCGTGAGCGGCCCGTTTGCTTGACACGCGTTCGCCCGGTGCTATGCTTGCGGCGGCGCCCACTTCTCCACGCGAAGGAGCCTGCATGTCCTCCCGCGCCCGTCTCTGGCTTCTAACGCTGCTACTGTTCGGCGGCTTTGCGCTGCGCGCGCA
>CBINGT010000327.1:0-4566 GCA_966250245.1 uncultured Anaerolineae bacterium | reverse complement strand
CCCGGCGCAAGGACGCGCCCTACTTCCGCCAGCGCCAGCCGCCAGCCGGGGACCAGATGAAACACGTGCACCGCAATCACCGCCTGAAACGCCCTGTCGCGCAAGGGCAGGTGCGTGATGTCGCCCTGCAGCACAGCCACCGGCTCGCCGGTCTGCTTGGCGCGCAGACGCTCCATCATCGGGCGCGAGAGGTCGATCCCGACGTACTGCGCGACGTGCGGCGCCAGCGGCAGCGCGATCCGCCCGGTCCCGACGCCGACTTCCAGCACGCGGCTGTCGCGATCCAGCCCGCCCGCCTCGACAAACAGCTTCGCCACGGCCTGCTCTTCGCCGGGCGGAAAGCCGCGCGTCTGGTCGTAAAAACCGACCGCATGGTCAAAGGTGATCGAATCGCTGCTCATGGCGCGCTCACGGCTGGCGATCCATGCTGAGACGGCTGATGAAGTCGTTGATCGAGATGGTCGGCAGGCTAAGCGGCTTGATGTTGCCGCGCGCGATCAACTCCATGCTGACGCGGGCAACCGTCTCGTTATCGGGCGCTTCGATGACATGCACGAAATCGTACAGGCCGAGCGTCGCGTACTGTTCCAGTACCTTGACCCCAAGATTCTCGATGTCCATGCTGATCTGGCGCAGGCACGATGGCTGGTCGATGATACACTGCACCCCGGTATCGGTGAGCGTGCTAAGCAAGATATAGACGGGCATCGGGGGTGTCTCCTCTGCGTTGGTACGTGTCACAACAAAAGTCTATCGGGCGAAAAAGGCCGGTCTGCTTCTTCGCGGACCGGCCTCTGTATCTTAATAGGCTTTGGCGAAATAGGCCATTTCGCGCGCCGTTTCGCCACAGACCACGCACGGCCCCGTCTCGCCTGGATGCGGCTGCTCCAGCGGGAAGCACCGGCTGCTGGCCTGCGTTTCTTCCTTGATCTTCGCCTCGCACTCGGCTCCGCCACAGAACCACGCCAGCGCCCACTCGTCGCGCACCACCTCGACCAGCTCGCCATAGCTGCTGACCTCGTGCAGATGCTGGTCGCGGAACTCGGTCGCCTGCTGGAGCAGGCTCGCCTGGATCTCGTCCAGCAGCGCGCGGACCTTTTCCGCCAACCCGGCCTGCGGCGCGAACTGCTTGCCTTCCTTGCCCGCGATGTCTCGCCGCGCCAGGGCGACAGTGTTGTTGGCGACGTCCTTCGGCCCGACTTCCATCCGCAGCGGCACGCCGCGCATCTCCCAGTCGTTGAACTTGTACCCTGGCGACAGGTTCTCGCGGTCGTCCACATGGACGCGCACTCCGGCGTCGCGCAGCTCCGCGCTCAGGCGGCGCACCGCATCCATCACAGGGCGCTTCTCGTCGTCGTTGCGGAAGATCGGGACGACGACCACCTGGAACGGTGCAAGGCGCGGCGGCAGGCGCAAGCCCTTGTCGTCTCCATGCGTCATGACGATCGCGCCGACCATGCGCGTGCTGACGCCCCACGAGGTCGTCCAGCAATACTGAAGCTCGTTGTTTTCGTCGGTGTACTGGATGTCGAACGCCTTGGCGAAGTTCTGCCCGAGGTCGTGGCTGGTCCCGGCTTGCAGCGCGCGACGGTCGCGCATCATCGCCTCGATGCTGTAGCTGAACAGCGCGCCTGCAAACCGCTCCTGATCGCTCTTGCGGCCGGGGATAACCGGGATCGCCGCGTCGTTGACCGCGAAATCGGTGTAGACGCCGAGCATCTGCATCGTCTCGGCTTCGGCTTCTTCGTGCGTGGCGTGGGCGGTGTGCCCTTCCTGCCACAGAAACTCCATCGTCCGCAGGAACAGGCGCGTGCGAAGCTCCCAGCGGACCACGTTCGCCCACTGGTTGATCAGCAGCGGCAGATCGCGGTGCGACTGAATCCACTTCTGGAACGCCCAGCCGATGATCGTCTCCGACGTCGGGCGCACGACCAGCGGTTCCTCAAGCTCTTTGCCGCCGCCGATGGTGACCACCGCCAGCTCCGGCGAGAAGCCTTCGACGTGCTCGGCCTCTTTCTTCAAAAAGCTTTCAGGGATGAACAGCGGAAAGTATGCGTTCTGGTGGCCGGTTTCTTTAAAGCGGCGGTCCAGCCCGCTCTTTACGCCTTCCCACAGCTCGTAGCCGTAGGGCTTGATGATCATGCAGCCGCGCACCGGCGAATAGTCTGCCAGGTCGGCCTTCTGCACGACATCGGTATACCAGCGGGAAAAGTCTTCGCTCTGGGGAGTGACGCCTTGCTGGGACACGATCGGTTGCTCCTTCACGCGCTGGCAGGGGATGCAAGTCCTGCGCGATAGCTGAAATCCAAGGGGTGCGCGCCTGCCACCAAGCGGCATGCGGCGCGGTGCGTAAATTGTACCAGATTTAAGACGGACGTCACGCGTGGAAACGTGGGATCATCCGCGCCGCAGGTACGCGCGGAACGCGTCAAGATACGCGTCGATGAACAGGGTGGGATACGCCTCGGCGAGCCGCTGTCCAAGCGCCATCTCGGCGTTTTCACGCAGAAATTCGCTGCGCTCGCGCTGGCTCCACTCCCGCCACAGCTCGCGGAAATTCGGTTGATCGCTCAAAGGAGCGAGGATGCTTTCGGTCACCTGCGCTTCGAGCATTTCGAGTTGCCCGCCCTCCAAGGAGCGGCGCGCGCGCCGGTAGGCCGGGGCAAAGACGTCGTGCAGCAGCGGGGCGAGCTTGCCCAGGTCGTAGCCTTCGCGCGTGAACGCGGCCCGGAAATCCGGATCGTCCCACAGATGGTCGAGCACCCGGCTCGTAGCGCGACAGTCGATGCACATCGCAGCCTGCTTCCTCTCAGCAGCGGCCCGTGATGCGGCGTGTGTCTTCAATTGTGCCACAAATCGCGAAATCGGAATATCGGCGAATGGTCCCGCCCCGGCGTCAGGTGCGGCGGTCGCCCAGGCGCACGGGCACATCTGGCGGCGCTTCCCACCACGCTTCTAGCGCGGGGACCACCTGATCCGCCCGCTCGACCAGCGTCAGCCAGCGGAGATCGTCGGCGCTGACGGTGGATGTCTCCGCGAAGACCTCGATAAAGCGCCGCCACATCGGCCCGACCAGCACGCACGGCCGCGCGGGGATCTCGCCTACTTGCAGCAGGCTCCACAGCAGCGACATTTCGCTGAGCGTCCCGACGCCGCCACGCAGCACCACGAACGCATCCGGTCGCTGCACCAGGAAGTACAGCCGGTCGCGGAGCGTCTCGAACGGCACCGGCTCGGTCACCCACTGGTTCAACCGCTGGCCGCGCTCGCGGAACAAGCCGACCTCGGCGCCCATCACATGCCCGCCGACTTCCGCCGCGCCCTGGCTACACGCTTCCATCACGCCGCCGTACCCGCCGGACAGCACGCAATAGCCGGACGTTGCCAGCGCGCGCCCCACCTCATACGCGACCTGCCAATCCGGCTCGCCTGGCATAGCGCTTGCGCTGCCGTACACGGCGACGATGCGGCGGTTGTTGGTGGGTTGCTCGGGCATGATGACCTCGCGGAAAGTAGCGGTTAGCGATCAGCGGTTAGCAGTTAGCGAAATCAAATACAAGAGCAGAGAATAGCGAAAAGGCAGCCATCAAGCAGCAGCAAGACAGCGAAAACAGCGATTCGGTCGGGACAGTACACGCGCCCGCTGCCATCAGCCTCGAACAACTGAAAGAAGCGGGCAGAGCAAGCTCTGCCCCTACAAAGTAGCGCATCCGAGGCCCAGCGGCAAGCGCGCGAGCGGTTTTAGCTAACCGCTAATTGCTGATCGCTAACCGCTGCCCTTCTCCCAAGTCCGCCCGTAGTTCGCGTCCAGCTTGTCGAGGATCGCGCGTTCCAGGTCGATCCCGCTGATGCTGGCGAGTTGCAGCAGATACAGCGCCACGTCGGCCAGCTCGCCCGCCAGCGCGTCGCGGTCGCGGACCTCGCCATCCCACTGGAAATGCTCCAGCACCTCAGCGGCCTCAATGCAGATCGACGCGGCGAGGTTGCGCGGCGTCTGCGGGTGGATCGAGTCTGGCTCGTACCACCCTTTCGCGCGCACAAACTCGTGCATCAGACGGGTGAGGTCGTCGAGGGACAGGCGCTCGTCAGAGGATGTGGGCATCAGTACGCGTTCTTGCTGCGGTGGAAGATCGTCTGGAAGATCGTCCGCAGCACGATCTTGATGTCGAGCCACAGCGACCAGTTCTCGACGTACCACAAATCGTATTTCGTGCGCTCCAGGATTGAGGTGTCGCCGCGCAGCCCGTTCACCTGCGCCCAGCCGGTCATGCCCGCTTTCTCGCGGTGCCGTTCCATATAGCGCGGGATAAACTCGCGGAACTTCTCGACATAATACGGCTGCTCCGGGCGCGGCCCGACTAGCGACATCTGCCCGTACAGCACATTGATCAAGTTGGGCAGCTCATCCAGGTTGCTGCGGCGCAGGAACCGCCCGACGCGCGTCACGCGCGGGTCGTCCTCGACTGTCCAGCCGGGGCCGTCTTCTTCGCTGTCTTGCCGCATGCTGCGGAACTTGATCATCGGGAACGGTCGCCCGTCGAGGCCCATCCGCTCCTGCCGGTAGAA
>CBINGT010000326.1:0-4571 GCA_966250245.1 uncultured Anaerolineae bacterium | reverse complement strand
CGGCCGGACACTGTGACACACTCACGGCAAGCCCGGGCGCCGCGTCCGGCGTACTGCTTGGGCTAACTGCTGGTGGCTAACCGCTACTGCTGCTTACGACGGTGCCCACTCCGCGATCAGACGCTGCCACGTCTCCCAGACCTCGGTGCGCCCGTTCTCATCAACCTCGGCGGCGAACAGCGTCCCGCCGGGCTGCAGGAAGCACCCAAAGTCGTTCGGTAGCACCGCGCTGCCGCCATAGCGTGCTGCGAACGCGACGGCGGTCTCGAGCCATTCCGCGTCCAGTTGCATGCTGCGCTGCGGCGCGAGGCAATAGCCGTACCACGTCTCCGCCAGCCAAAGCTCCGCGCCCTGATCCTGCGGATGACCGCGCTCCGCCAGCGTCTCCTCGATCAAATCGTACTGCGCGGGCTGGTACACGCGGAACGCGACAAAGTCGATGCCCAGTTCCAGCACGCGCTCGTAATAGTCCACATCAAACTCGTTCTGCGGCGCGATGCTGACGCCAACCAACGTCTCCGGGCTGACTTCGCGCACCAGATCGATCAGCTCTTGCGTGTGCTCAAGCCACAGCTCAAGCTGCTGCGCAGTGCTTTCAAAGTCCGCCAGATCGCTGTATTCGGTATAGGCCGCCGGCTCATTGACGATCTCGTAAGCGTAGGGCTGGTACGTCTCGGCGTAATACCGGACTCGCTGGCGGTGATACGCACGGAAATCGTCCCACGAGATATCCTCGTCCTCGCCACCCTTCACCAGCAGATAGGGCGTGTACTGCGAGTCCGCAATCACGAGTTTAATCCCGGACTCCTGCACGCGCGCCATGAACTGCGCTTCGTAATCTTGCTGCTCGGCGATCCGCTCCGCCGCATCGACTGCGGGCTGCGCTTCAGACGAGTCTTCGCCCTCGGCGGGTGCGGCGACGAACAACACCGGCTCGTCCTGCTCAAAGAGCATGTCGCCGCTGGCGCCCAGGCGCAGCAGCTTCGCGCCAGAATCGACGATCGCGGCCAGTTCGGCAACACGCTCGTCAAACGGAACTTCCGGCGCCTCTTCGCCCTCGGCCGCGCCCGCGCTCACAAAGCTGTACCCGAGCGTCACATTGGAGTTCGCGCCAAGCTGAAGCGTATTGGTCGCCGCCTGCGCGGACCAGTTATCCTTATGCTCGGCCATCCACGCTTCGCGCTGGTTCTGCTGCACGAAATGGAAGCCCACGGCCAGCACCACCAGGAAGCCCAGCACCGCGCCCCACAAGATCAGCCCGCGCTGCGAGAACGGCTTGAGCCGGTTCCAGTAGAACAGCGAGATGACGTGGACGATCAGCGTCAGCAGCAGGATAAACACCGCGCCGATCACGATCAGCGGCAGTATCACGTTGAAATTGCCGAGCGGCGCCAGCGCGGACGCTGCGGGCAGATACGAGCCCCATAGCGCCGCGAGGATCGCCAGTCCGATCAGCACCGGGATCGCAATGGCGACGGCCGTCCGCGCGCCCCGCCAGATCCCCGCCGTGCCGAACAGCAGCGCCAGCCCACCAATCAGCATCAGCGACGGGCCCCACACGTAAAACCCATACAGCATGGCGGTCAGCAACATCACCACGCCGATCAGCGTCAGCGCGACGCCGCCGCAGCCCTGTGTGACCGCGCCAATGCGACTGACCGTCGGTGGCGGTGGATCGAAGCGCTTCCCGTCGTCGATCGAGCTCATCTTGGGAAGGTCGCGGATCGCTTCGAGAAAGCGATCGCTCTCTTGCGGACGGTCGTCGAGTGGATCGTCCGGCGGGCGGCGTTGAATGTCCTCACTCATGCGGATTGTGCTCCTCAAAGCGTGTTATACAGGTTGCCGCCGGCCGCATTCCCCGCAGGTCGCGCTAGCGCAATCCTAGCTCGTTGCGCGCGATCACGACCCGCTGAATTTCGCTAGTGCCTTCATAAATTTCGGTAATTTTGGCATCTCGGAAATAGCGTTCGACCGGCAACTCCTTACTATACCCTATTCCGCCATGAATCTGCACTGCCTGATGGGTAATCCACATCGCCGCCTCGGACGCAAACAGCTTCGCCATGCTCGCCTCGGTCGTAAAGCGCTCGCCGGTGACCGCGCTGCGCATCTTCGCCAGCGCAGCGTTGAAGGTCAGCAGGCGCGCCGCTTCGAGCTTCGTCTTCATGTCGGCGATCTTGCCCTGAATAAGTTGGAACTCCCCAATCCGGCGGTTGAACGCTTCGCGCTCGCGGGCGTAGTTCAGCGCCGCTTCATACGCCGCCTCGGCGATGCCGACCGCCTGCGCCGCGATCCCGATCCGCCCGGCGTCGAGCGCCGTCATGGCGATCTTGAAGCCCTGCCCCGGCTCGCCGAGCACATTCTCCACCGGGCAGCGGTAATCCTCGAACACCAGCTCGCTGGTCGCGCTGGCGCGGATGCCGAGCTTCGGCTCCACCTTGCCGCGCACGAATCCGGGCCGGTCCGTGTCGATCAGGAAGGCGGTGATCCCGCGATGCCCCTGTTCCGGCTCGGTCATGGTAAACAGCAACACGATCTCGGCGACCGGCCCGCTGGTCACCCAGCTTTTGCGCCCGTTGATGATGTAATGCGTGCCGTCGTCGCTGAGGACGGCGCGGCTGCGCATGGTCGCCGCGTCGCTGCCGCTCATCGGCTCGGTGAGCGAATACGCGCCGATCTTCTCACCGCGAGCGATCGGGGCCAGATACTTCTGCTTCTGTTCCTCGGTGCCAAACTTCATGAGCGCGTAATTGACGAGGCTGTTGTTGACGCTGACGACCGTGCTGTGCGAGGCGTCCGCCTTGGCGATTTCGATCATCGCCAGCACATACGCGATCGTATCCATCCCCGCGCCGCCGTACTCTTCCGGCACTTCGATCCCCATCAGGCCCATCTCGCCCATCTTGCGGATCGTCTCCAGCGGGAACTCGCCTGTCTCGTCGTGGTGTGCGGCGATCGGGACGATCTCGCGCTGCGCGAAATCACGCACGGCGTCACGCAGCATTTCGTGTTCGTCGCTGAGTTCAAAGATGAGATTCGCCAGGGTTGCCATCCGTGCTGCCGCTCCTTGTCTCGGCGGGCCGCGCCCGTCCCTTCCACGCTACTGCCGATTATAGCTTGTCGCCTGCCCCGCCGAGTTACACGCACCCGCGCCGTCGCCCACCGCCCTGCCCAACTTCATCGAGGTGTATTGAGTTGGCGCGCAGAACCTCACCCCTTAACCCCCAGCCCTTTTCCCCTCACCGTAAACGGAGAGGGGCCAGGGGTGAGGTTTCCTGGCGCATTTTTCGGTCAAGAAACGGCCTATTGGCAAACGCTGTATCATGATCTATAATCGGCGCAACGTTGAGAAGATAAGTCAGCAATCAATCGGAAAAAGCATCGTGATTATCCACCACACCTGGGCCTGCGCTTGCTCCTGTCTGTGCGAGAACCTACCATCGCAGCGCTTGTGGTGTGGTGCTGGCGTTTGAGCCTGTTTGCGTATTGACAGCAGGGTAAAACGAATCGGCTGCGCGACACAAGCGCAGCCGATTTTTTGTTTCCGATGCGTCTGGTTCCATCCATCTCAACCCTATTGAGAAGCTCAGGAGAGAGCGACACATGTCTATCGAAACGCAGACCCGCATTTTCAATAACGTGACCGAGATGGTCGGCAACACGCCGCTCGTCCGCCTCAACCGCATCGTCGGGGATGCCCAGGCGACCGTCGTCGCCAAGCTGGAATATCAGAACCCCGCGCACAGCGTGAAGGACCGTATCGGCCTGTCGATGATCGAGGCGGCAGAGCGCGAAGGCAAGATCGGCCCCGATACGGTCATCATCGAGCCGACCAGCGGCAACACGGGGATCGCCCTGGCGATGGTCTGCGCCCAACGCGGCTACAAGCTGATCCTGACCATGCCCGAAACCGCCAGCCGCGAGCGCCGCAAGCTGCTGCGCGCGTACGGCGCGGACCTGGTCCTGACGCCCGGCCCCGAAGGCATGAGCGGCGCCATCGCCCGCGCCAAGCAGATCGCCGCCGAGACTCCGAACTCCTTCATCCCGCAGCAGTTCGAGAACCCGGCTAACCCCGAAGTGCACCGCCGCACCACCGCCGAGGAAATCTGGCGTGACACCGGCGGCCAGGTGGATATCGTCGTTTCGGGGATCGGCACGGGCGGCACGATCACCGGCGTGGGCGAGGTGCTCAAGGAGCGCAAGCCGTCAGTGAAGATAGTGGCGGTCGAACCGGCGGCGTCGCCAGTACTCTCCGGCGGACAGAAGGGGCCGCATCCGATCCAGGGGATCGGCGCGGGCTTCGTGCCGCAGGTGCTCAACACCGCGATCTACGACGAAATCATCACCGTCGAGGGCGACGACGCGATGGAAACCGCCCGGCGCATGGCCCGCGAAGAGGGTTTGCTGGTCGGCATCTCGTCCGGCGCGGCGACCTGGGCGGCGCTTCAGGTAGCTCATCGCCCGGAAAACGCCGGGAAGATGATTGTCGTGATTATCCCGTCGTTCGGCGAGCGCTATCTTTCGACCGCGCTCTAAGCCGACCTGGAAGACTAAGCGCCCGCAACACTGAC
>CBINGT010000325.1:0-4585 GCA_966250245.1 uncultured Anaerolineae bacterium | reverse complement strand
ATCGTAAGAAGTGGCGCTCAAAACTCAACGAGGCGCACCCACCGGGGCGCGCCTCGCTCAGAGCGTGGAAGTGGGAACCGTTACGGGATGCGCAACACCTGACCGGCATACACCCAGTATGGATAGCCGATGCCGTTGACCGCCGCGATCGTCAGCCAGTTGACGCCGTACTGCAGCCCGATGCGGTAGAGGTTCTCGCCGACCTGGACGGTGTGGAACCGGTAAATCGGCTGGGGCTGTGGAATGGGCTGCGGGATCGGTTGCGGGATTGGCTGCGGCACTTGCACAACCTCAACCGGCAGGTTCGTCTTCGGGTACGACGTCAGGACGTAGTTCCCGTTCAGCCAGCCGACCGTGCCATCGTTCACGCGAACCTTCAGCCACACCGCCGCAGAGTCGCGCGCTAGCAGGTCGACGGTCGTGCCGCGCGGGATCGACCGGATGCGCGGGCTGAAGACGCTCGGCCCCTGGCGGATGTTCAGCGCGCCGGTGTTCACCGTGGCCGTCGCCGGGACTGGCACAGGCGCAGGAACCGGGATCGTGCTGCCATCGACCGGCAGGTTGCCCAATGGGTAGGTCGTGTAGACGTATGGGCGGCTGACCCAGCCCTGAACGCCGTTGTCCAGCGCGATCTTCAGCCACGAGGTGTTTGCGTTGCGTGCGAGCAGAGTCAGAACGGTGCCGCGATGGACCGAGAACACGACCGTGTAGTTGATCCCCGGACCGCTGCGAATGTGCAACGCGCCGGTGTTCACAGTCGCGATCGGGGCCTGCGCAGAAGCGGTGCGGACAGGCATCAGACCGGCCAGGAGCGCCGCGACAAGCGCTACCAGCAGCAGTGTACTCACGCGCCGAGTTGCCTTCATGGTTATCCCCCTTGATGTTCTGGCACGCCTTATCGCGTTTGTTACGAACAGTGTAAGTTAAAACAGCGCCGAACTCAAGCGAGCGTCTTAAACCAGGGAGTCAAGCGTCAGATGTGCGGCGGGAATCCGTAGGGAAGCGATGATACACGACAGACATAGAGCAGCCCAATAGCTCCAGACTGCGCCCGAATGGATCGGAGCAAGCTCGTAGAGGCGGAGCTTGCCCCGCCCACCAATTAGCACTACTCCCGACTCCCTATTCCCCACTCCCTACTCCCCGAATCAAAAACCGCCCACTGGATGACTCCAGCGGGCGGCTTGTTGCCTCTAGCTGCGCTTAGTTGCTCTTCGCGACTTCCAGCCCTTCGTGCGCGCACTCCGCGTCCATCGTCTGGCGCAGGTACTCCGCCAGGAAGCGGCCGGTGAAGCTCTCTTCCACCTGCGCGACTTCTTCAGGCGTGCCCTGGGCGATGACGTAGCCGCCCTCGTCGCCGCCTTCCGGACCCAGGTCGATGATGTGATCGGCGACCTTGATGATGTCCGGGTTGTGCTCGATGATCAGCACGGTGTTGCCTTTGTCCACCAACGATTGCAGCACTTCGATCAGCTTGGCGACGTCGGCGGTGTGCAGGCCGGTCGACGGCTCGTCCAGCACGTAGAGCGTCTGCCCGGTGGCGCGCTTCGATAGCTCCCGGCTTAGCTTGACGCGCTGCGCCTCACCGCCGGAGAGCGTCGTGGCGGGCTGCCCGATACGAATGTAGCCCAGCCCCACCGCGGCCAGCGTCTCGAGCTTGGAGTGGATGGTCGGGATGTTCTCGAAGAACTCCAGCCCCTCGCTGACGGTCATGTTGAGCACGTCCGCGATGCTCTTGCCCTTGTACTTGACCTGCAGCGTTTCGTGGTTGTAGCGCGCGCCATGGCACACCTCGCACGGGACGTAAATATCCGGCAGGAACTGCATCTCAATGCGAAGCTGGCCCTCGCCCTGGCAGTTCTCGCAGCGGCCGCCCTTCACGTTGAAGCTGAAACGCCCCGGCGTATAGCCGCGTATCTTGCTCTCCGGAAGCTCCGCAAACAGCGTGCGAATCGCGTCGTACATCTTGGTGTACGTGCCGGGGTTGCTGCGCGGCGTGCGCCCGATGGGTGACTGGTCGATGTGAATGACCTTGTCGATGTACTCCAGCCCTTCGATGTCGTCGTGATCGCCGGGGCGCTCCTTCGAGCGGTAGATGGTCTGCGCCAGTTTCCGGTAGAGCACGTCGATCATCAGCGTCGACTTGCCCGATCCGCTGACGCCGGTGATCACAACCAGCTTGCCGAGCGGGATCGCCACGTCGATGTTCTTGAGGTTGTTCTCACGCGCGCCGCGAATCACAATCTGCTGGCCGTTCCCCTCGCGGCGTTTTTTCGGCAGGGGGATGCAGCGCCGCCCGGAAAGGTACGCCCCGGTGATGCTCTTCTCGTTTGCCATGATCGCTTCGGGCGGACCTTCCGCGATCACATAGCCGCCGTGCTCGCCCGCGCCGGGACCGAGGTCCACAATCCAATCGGCGGCGAGCATAGTCTCGTGGTCGTGCTCGACCACCAGAAGCGTGTTGCCCAGGTCGCGCATATTCTTGAGCGTCTGAATCAGCAGCCCGTTGTCGCGCTGGTGCAGGCCGATGCTCGGCTCGTCCAGCACGTAAAGCACGCCGGTAAGCTGGCTGCCGATCTGCGTCGCCAGGCGGATGCGCTGCGCCTCGCCGCCGGAGAGCGATCCGGCCGAGCGGGCGAGCGTCAGATAGTCCAGCCCGACGTTCACCATGAACTGCGCGCGCGCTTCGATCTCTTTCAAAATCTGGTTGCCGATCGCCAGCTCGCGCTCGCTGAGCAGAGCGTGCCCATTGACGCGCGGGCCGGTTCCCCGCAGCGACTGCACCCAGCGCAGCAGCTCCTTGATCGGCATGCGCGTGACCTCGTCAATCGAGCGGTCGCTGACCGTGACGGCCAACGCCTCGGGGCGCAACCGGCGGCCGTTGCACACCTCGCACGGGCGCTCGCTCATGTACTGCTCGTAATGGGCGCGCATCCAGTCGCTGGTCGTCTCGCGCCAGCGCCGCGCGGTGTTGTTCAGCACGCCCTCAAACTCGGTGTTGAACGAGAAGTGGCTACCGTCCTCGCGCCGGTGCTCTACACGGACCTTCCGATCCGTCCCATACAGCAGAATTTCCTGGTGCTTCGGGTCCAGCTCGTTCCACGGCGTGTCGAGCGGGATGCCGAACGCTTTGCACACCTGATAAAGGATTTTGCGCGTCCAGCTATCCTGACTGTTGGTGTTCCAGGGAGCGAGCGCGCCCTCGCGGATCGTCAGCTCCGGGTTGGGGACGATAAGATCCGGGTCAAACTCGCGGCGGACGCCCAGGCCCTGGCACGCCGGGCAGGCGCCGTGCGGGCTGTTGAACGAGAATGTGCGCGGCTCGATCTCCGGCAGACTGACGTGCCCATACACGCACGCCAGATGCTCGCTGAACAGGTGATCGGTGGGGTTCTCGGCGTCGGTGACGTCATTGACGATCACCACACCGCCGCCCATCTCCATCGCCGTCTCGATCGAGTCGGTCAGGCGAGAGCGCGCCGCGCTGGCCTCTTCGCTTTCCGGATCCTCGTAATGGCGCACGATCAGACGGTCCACTACGACCTCGATCGTGTGCATCTTGTAGCGCTCAAGCTCGATCGTTTCGCTGAGGTCGCGCACTTCACCGTTGATGCGCGCGCGCACGAAGCCTGCCTGCCGGATGTCTTCGAGCACCTTTTCGTGGCGGCCCTTACGATCCTGAATCACAGGCGCGAGGATCTGGATCCGCGTCCCTTCCGGCCAGCGCTCGATCGTCTCGACGATCTGCTGCGCCGACTGCGCCTCGACGCGCTCACCACACACGGGGCAGTGGGGGATGCCGATCCGCGCGTAGAGCAGGCGCAGATAGTCGTAAATTTCGGTGACGGTGCCGACGGTCGAGCGCGGGTTATTGCTGACGCTTTTCTGGTCAATCGAGATCGATGGCGACAGCCCCTCGATCTGATCCACATCGGGCTTGTCCATCTGCCCGAGGAACTGGCGCGCGTAGGCCGAGAGCGACTCGACGTAGCGCCGCTGTCCTTCCGCGAAAATCGTATCGAATGCCAGCGAGCTTTTCCCGCTGCCGCTGAGGCCGGTGATGACGACCAGCTTGTCGCGCGGAATCACGACATCAATGTTTTTCAGGTTGTGTTCGCGCGCACCACGCACGACGATCTTATCTTGACCCATACCAGGAACAACCTCGTGAATACTCGCCGGATTCTAGAAACGAGGAGCGCCCGTTGCGACGCTCAAAAGGGGTGCGATACGAACGAATGTGCCAAGAACGACTGTTCTACAGTGTAGCGCCACGCCCGCCGAAAGTCAATCGCGCCAGCCTTAAAATTCGGCGTCCAAGCCGTCGGATGATTTTACCAGATCGGGGCACCCCCGACAATGGAGCGGCGCGATTCTACGCAGACTCTAACGAGGGGGCGGGGCACAAGAAAACGCCCCATTTTCCGGGGCGCTGTGATGGATATGGGTGGCGTCTTGCTCGTTAGGCAAGCACGCGGCGGAGTTGCGCTCTCAGCGTTTCCACCTTTTGGTGGGTCCATGGCGCGGCCTCGTTGCCTGCCAGGTCAAGGAACCGCTGGTAATGGTCCAGTGCTTGCGCGTATAG
>CBINGT010000324.1:0-4593 GCA_966250245.1 uncultured Anaerolineae bacterium | reverse complement strand
CCTACGCGCCGGAGCTGAGCTTACAGGCGCCGGGGCGCGTCGGGCTGTACAGCGCCTATACCGACGCGACGCGCCTCTTTGCCACGCACCGCAACATCGACCGCATCGACCTGTCGCTGTGGCGGCTGAGCCTGCGGGACCTCGCCGCGCTGACCGGGCCGGATAGCTGGGAGCTGTGGGACGCCTTCACGCCGCAGCCATCCGATCTGCTGCGACGCTGGTCGGTGGATGTGAGCGCCGGGCAGAACGAGCGCCGCTACGAACTGCTGTACATCTCTGAAACGGGGCCGAGTGGGATCGGAAATATCGAGTGCCTGGGCGCGCCGCCGCCGCAAGTGCGGATCGGGGATGTAGCGCTGGTGGGCGAAGACGATCCGCGCCATCTGAACGTGCGGGCCGAAGCGGCTTTGAGCGCGGGTGTGATCACGCAGGCCGCGCCCGGCGAGACGTTCCAGATCATCGGCGGGCCGTTCTGCGATAGCGGCTTCCTGTGGTGGCAGGTTCGCCTGGACAACGGGATCGAAGGGTTTGTCGCCGAGGGCACGCTGGATGGTTACTTCTTCCAGCCGTTGCTCGGCGCGGACGCCGAATCGAGCGAGCCTGCCGAGCCGGACCCGCCACCCCCGCTGGCGCCCGGCATCTATCTGCTGGAAGCGAGCGCGGTCGAGCTCAGCGATCAGAGTGGCGCGTATCCGCGCCAGATCATGCTGGTGGCGACGGCCAACGTCACGCTGAAGTACAGCCAGGACACGGCGCTCGCGTGGGTCACCGACCTGCAAAGCGGCGAGCCGGTCGTGGGTGTGCCGGTGATCTTCTACAACGAAAGCTTTAACCCGGTCGGGCAGACGGTGACCGATGCCGATGGATTGGCGCGCGTCGAAATCCCGCGACTGCGCGACCTGTACGCCACGCTCTACGCGTCGGTTGATTCGGGTGATACGTTTGGCTTCGCGGTCGGCGACTGGTCGTCCGGAATGAACCCCTGGGAGTTCGAACTGATGTCGGACTACCAGCCGGCGGACTTCTCGATCTACCTCTACACCGACCGTCCGATCTATCGCCCCGGGCAGCCCGTGTACTTCAAGGGCATCCTGCGCGAGCGGGATGACGTGATGTTCACGCTGCCGGGTGCGACGGAAGCGCCGGTAAAGATCTACGACGACCGGGGAGAAATCGTCTATGACGCGACGCTGCCGGTCAACGCCCAGGGGTCGTTCAGCGGGGAGTTCACGCTCGACGACGAGGCATCGCTCGGCTACTACCAGATCTCGGTCGAACTGGCGCCCAACGTGCAGGGCAGCCTGACCTTTGGCGTGGCGGAATATCGCGCGCCGGAGTTCCAGGTGAGCGCGACCCCGGCGGTCGATCAGGTCGCGCCGGGCGACACGATCCAGGTGGCGGTCGAGGCGACCTACTTCTTCGGCGGCGCGGTGTCTAACGCGGACGTGCGCTATAGCGTGCTGGCGCGGGATTACACCTTTACGGTGGACGCCCCCGGCTACTGGTCGTTCGAGGACCGGAATTATGACCTCTACGCGCCCGAGTACTACGGCCCGTTTGGCGAGGTCGTGGACGAGGGCGTCGGTCGCACGGACGCGCAGGGCCGCTTCCTGATCGAAATCCCCGCCGACCTGGGCGACGCGATGAGCAGCCAGCTTTACATGATCGAGGCGCGGGTGGTGGACGAGAGCGATCAGTTGGTCGCCGCACGCACCGAAGTGATCGTGCATCAGGGGCTGGTGTATGTCGGCCTGCAGCCGGAAGAGTACGTCGGCACGGCAGGTGAAGAGAACGCGGTCAACGTGATCGTGGTAGACTGGGACGGCGAGCCGGTTGCCGGGCAGGAAGTCGCCTATGAGGTGGTCGAGCGGCGCTGGTTCTCGGTGCAGGAAGAAGACGAGTTTGGCCGCACCACCTGGACGTGGGAAGTTGAAGAAATCCCGGTCGAGGGTGCCAGCGGAACCGTCACCACCGATGACGGGGGCCGCGCGCAGATTACGTTCGTTCCCCCGGTGGGTGGCGTCTACAAGGTGATCGCGTCCACCGAGGACGCGCGCGGCAACGCGATCCGCTCGAGCGCGTTCCTGTGGGTCAGCGGCGAGGACTACGTCAACTGGCGGCAGGAAAACTCCAACCGCATCCAGCTTGTGACCGACAAAGACCAGTACGCCATTGGCGACACCGCCGAGGTACTGATCCCCAGCCCGTGGCAGGGCGACGCCTACGCCCTGATCACGGTCGAGCGCGGCGACATCATGATGCACGAGGTGCTGCGGCTCGACACGAACAGCACGATCTACGAGCTGCCGATCGAGGAAGGCCACACGCCGAACGTGTTTGTGAGCGTCGTGCTGGTTAAGGGCGTGGATGAGAATAACCCGATCGCCGCGTTCCGCTTCGGCCTGACGCAGCTTACCGTCGAGACGGACCGGCTGGAAATGGATCTGACGGTCGAGCCGAACATCGATGTGGACGCGGGCGAGTTCGCCGGGCCGGGCGACACGGTCGAGTACACCATCACTGCGACGGACTGGCAAGGCACGCCCGTTCCGAACGCCGAGATCGGCGTCAGCCTGACCGATCTGGCGGTGCTGACCATCGCGCAGCCGAACAGCCAGGATCTGCTGCCGTTCTACTACTCGGAGCGCGGCATCTCGGTCCGCACGTCGGCGGCGCTGACGATCAGCGTGGACCAGGCGACGCAGACGATCATCGACACGATCAAGGGTGGCGGCGGCGGATTCGGCGAGGGTGGCATCTTCGACGTGCGCGAGGAGTTCGTCGATACGCCGTTGTGGGCGCCGAGCCTGATCACCGACGAGAACGGGCAGGCGAGCATCTCCGTGACGCTGCCCGACAACCTGACGACGTGGCGGCTGGACGCGCGCGCCGTGACGACCGGCGAAGACGGACCGATGCTGGTCGGGCAGACGACCTTCGACCTGCTGAGCACCAAGCCGCTGCTCATCCGCCCGGTGACGCCGCGCTTCTTCGTCGTGGGAGACCGGGCACGGCTGGCGGCTATCGTCCATAACAACACCGAGCGCGCCTATGAAACCGAGGTCACGCTCGAAGGGACCGGCTTCGCGCTGCTGGATGGCGTGCGCCACACGCAGACCGTGACCGTCCCGGCGCAGGGGCGCGCCCGCGTGGACTGGCCGATCGAGGTGCTGGACGTCGAGGCGATCAGCGCGATCTTCGCGGCGAATGCAGGCGACGGCGCATATACCGACGCCAGCCGCCCGCCGCTCGGCCAGGGCGACAACCGGACGCTGCCGGTCTACAAGTACGAAGTGCCGGAGACGGTCGGCACGGGCGGGACGCTCTACGGCCCCGACGCCGGAAGCCGCACGGAAGCCGTCGCGCTGCCGCGCCGCTTCAATGTGACGCAGGGCGAGCTGACCGTCCGGCTGGACCGGTCGCTGGCGGCGGCGACGGTCGACGGGCTGGACTGGCTGCGCCACTTCCCGCACGAGTGCACCGAGCAGGTGATCAGCCGCTTCCTGCCGAATGCAGTCACGTATCGCGCGCTGGCCGCGCTGGGCGTCGAGGACGCCGAGCTTGAGCGGCACCTCACGGAGCAGATGAACATCGCGCTGCAGCGGCTCTACGCGCAGCAGCATGTGGATGGCGGCTGGGGCTGGTTCCAGCAGGATGAGTCCAACCCGGTGGTGACCGCGTACGCCTTGATCGGCATGCAAGAGGCATGGCAGGCGGGCTACCCGGTCGATGCGGATGTGCTGCGGCGCGCGTACCAGTTCGTTCGCGGCTCGCTGATCACGGTTGGGCCGCAGGAGACGACGTGGCGGCTCAACCGTCAGGCGTTCCTGATCTACGCGTTGTCTTACGGCGGCGAGGGCAGTATCGGCGAAGCGTCTCGCCTGTTCGACGAACGCCAGTCGCTGAGCCTGTACGCGAAGGCGTATCTCGCCATGGCGCTCCACACGCTCGATCCGAATGATCCGCGCGCGATGGAGTTGGTGAACGACCTCAACAGCGCGCTGATCGTCAGCGCGACCGGCGCCCACTGGGAAGAGGACTTCGACGACTGGTGGAACTGGAACACCGACACCCGCACCACCGCGCTCGGCCTGATGGCGATGGCGCAGATCGACCCGGACAACCCGATGATCCCGAACGTCGTGCGCTGGCTGATGGTCGCGCGCGAGGCGGATCACTGGGAGACGACGCAGGAGACGGCCTGGTCGGTCATGGCGCTGACGGAGTGGATGGTCCTCACCGGGGAGCTTCAGCCGGACTACACCTTCGCGGTGGAGCTGAACGGCGAGGCGGTCGCGCTGGAAGACAACACCGCCACGCCGGAGAACGTCAAGGAGACTGAGGAACTGCGGATCGAGGTCGCCGCGCTGCTGGCGGACGAAGCCAATCGCCTCGTCATCAGCCGCGACGCCGGGCCGGGCAACCTCTACTACACCGCACACCTGACCGCGTACCTGCTAGTGCCGGAAGTCGAGCCGCTGGATCGCGGGATCAGCGTGTCGCGCAAGTACAGCCTGCTGAGCGACCCCGACGCCACGCCGATCACCGAGGCGCCGATCGGGGAGCCCGTCCAGGTGACGCTGACGATCATCG
>CBINGT010000323.1:0-4615 GCA_966250245.1 uncultured Anaerolineae bacterium | reverse complement strand
GGCGCCGAAGGGCGAGGCGATCCTGGCCGAGCCGGGGTTGATCACCACGCTCGAAACGCAGACGCTGCGCGTGCAGGTCCGCATTATCGACCTGCAATATGGCACGGGCGCGCTGCCGCCGGAGAGCTTCTTTGAGCGCATTACGGTCGAACTGGCGGCGTGGCCCAAAGAGGGTGGGGCGCCGTCCGGTCCGCGTAACGACCCGGCCTTTGGCGACACTGCCGAGCTTCTCAACTACTGACTTCCTCCTTATGTTGCCTGCCTGTTGAAACAAGAGGACCCGGGCGCACACCCGGGTCCTCGTATTTCTGGTAGCCAGTGCGCCTGCGCTACCAGTTGATGTCCGTGATCTTGACGGTCCACACGCCGCCCGGCGTCTCGATCTCGACTTTTTCGCCCTTGCGCCGTCCGAGCAGCGCCGCGCCCATCGGGCTTTCGTTCGAGATCTTCCCGCTGCGGGGATCGGCCTCAGCCGCGCCGACAATACGGTACGTTTCCTCTGGCTCGCCTTCAGGCTCGATCGTCACCTCGCAGCCGACTTCGACCCGCTTGGGCGGCTTGCCCTTATCGTCGCCCTCGTCGATGATCGTCGCGTGACGCAGCAGGTTTTCCAGATACTGGATCCGGCCTTCGAGGAAGGCTTGCTGCTCCTTCGCGTCTGAATAGTCGGCATTTTCAGACAGATCGCCCTGAGCAATCGCTTCGCGCAGCCGCTCGGCAAGCTGCGGTCGCTTGATCATGATCAGTTCTTCCAGCTCGGCGCGCAGCGCGGCGGCGCCTTCCGCAGTAAGGTACTGCTCTTCTCCCATGATGCGTATCCTTTGACTCTCCAATGCTTAATCATTCGTCTCTGGCGCCCCAGAGAACGTGGAAGGCGTTCTCTTGTGCGTCCGGTGTGAGCTTTACGGCAGCGTGAAGGGATCGTACAGCCGCTGCCACTCTTCCAGTGCGAAGCGGTCCGTCATCCCCGCGATGTAGTCACAGATCGCGCGATGCAGCCCGCGACTGTCGGCCGCCTGGAGCACGGTCGGCGGAAGCTGCTCCGGCTCGTTGACGTATGTCTCGAACAACTCGCAGATCACACGCTCTGCCTTGACGGCCATCCGCACGACCCGGTGATGCCGGTACAGGTTGGCGTACAGGAACGTCTTGAGCTCCCGGTTCAGGCTCGAAAGCGACTCCGAGTGCACCACGACGTTTCGCGGCAAACGCTGGAGCGACTCGGCATCGGGCAGCTCGTACTGCGCCAGGAGCGCGCCGGTCGCCTGGATCACGTCGTCGATCTCGATGCCAAGCATGCGCCGGATCAGCCGGTGGCGGGTTTGCTCGGTGAACACGCGCCCGTCCCAGCCGATGCTGTCGCACAACCTCTGCGACAGCTCGATATCGGCAAGCTGCTACGGAACGATCAGCCCTGATCGCAGCCCATCGTCGAGATCGTGCGCGTTGTACGCCAGCTCGTCAGCCACGTTCGCAATTTGAGCTTCCAGGCTGCCGCGCAACGCCGGGTCGAAGCCGCTCGACGCCGAGTCGCTCAGGTCGTACTCCGTCTCGTGCTTGACAATCCCCTCGCGAACCTCGTACGTCAGGTTGAGGCCCGGCCAGTTCGGATAGCGCGCCTCAAGCTTGGTCACGATGCGGAGCGACTGCTTGTTGTGGTCAAAGCCGCCGTGATCCTGCATCAGCTTGTTGAGCACCGCCTCACCCGAATGTCCGAATGGCGGATGGCCGAGGTCGTGGCTGAGGCAAATCGCTTCGACCAGGTCCTCATTTGCGCCGAGCGCCCGCGCCAGGCTGCGCCCGATCTGCGCCACTTCGAGCGTATGCGTCAGCCGCGTGCGGTAGTAGTCACCCTCGAAGTTGATGAACACCTGCGTCTTGTATTCCAAGCGCCGGAAAGCGGTCGTGTGCAGCACGCGATCGCGATCCCGCTGGAACGCCGTGCGATAGTCCTGCTCGTCTTCAGGGTAGACGCGCCCTTTTGATTGCCCGCTTTTCAGGGCGTATGGCGCGAGCGTCTGTTCTTCGATCGCTTCTTGCCTGTCCCGGGTGACAATCATTTCCGCCTCTTGCCGTGATGCGGCGAGCGCAAAGCAGCACAAAAGACCGGCTCGAACCGGCTTCGGTGACATTTGGGTGAGATCAGAAGATAACGTAACTCGGCGGAACTTGCAATCGCGCCCCGGTTACCCCGTTTGATAGGCAACCGGAGCGCGACGGTGGATCGCTAGTTCGGGGTGGGGCGCGGGCGTCGCCCGATACCGCTGACCAGGCTCAGGCTCGGATCGCGCTGCTCCTGGCTTTTCAACACCATCACCTGACGTAGCTCGATAAGCTGGTCGCGCAATGCGGCTGCCTTCTCGAACTCGAGCGCCTTGGCAGCGGCGCGCATCTCCTGTTCCAGCGTATCGATCAGGCGTTTGAGGTCGCCCGGCGGCAGATCGACCGGGGAAGGCGCGGCCTGTTCTTCGGGCGCCTTCGCCGCCTCACGGATGGCGTGCACCCGCTGCGTCAGGTCGCGGATCTCCTTGACGATGCTGGCTGGCTCGATCCCATGCTCCTTGTTGTACGCGATCTGGATCGCGCGGCGGCGCTCGGTTTCGTCAATCGCCGCCTTCATCGCGTCGGTGATGCGGTCGGCGTACATGATCACATGCCCGTTGACGTGCCGCGCCGCACGCCCGATCGTCTGGATCAACGCCTGCTCCGAGCGCAGGAACCCCTGCTTGTCGGCATCGAGGATCGCCACCAACGATACTTCCGGCAGGTCAATCCCCTCGCGCAGCAGGTTAATCCCGACCACCACGTCATACACGCCGAGCCGCAGGTCCCGCAGGATCTCGATCCGCTCGATGGTGTCGATCTCGGAATGCAGGTAATGGACCTTGATGCCCATTTCGAGCAGGTAATCGGAAAGGTCCTCGGCCATGCGCTTCGTCAGCGTGGTGACGAGCGCGCGCTCCCCATTCTTGACGCGACGATTGATCTCGCTGAGCAGATCGTCCACCTGTCCCTGGGTGGGACGCACATCGATGGACGGATCGACCAGCCCGGTCGGGCGAATGATCTGCTGCACAACCTTCTGCGAGTGCGCTTCCTCGTAGGGGCCGGGCGTCGCGCTCATGAAGATCGTCTGCCCGATGCGCTCCTCAAATTCCTCAAAGCTCAGCGGGCGGTTGTCCATCGCGCTCGGCAGGCGGAAACCGTACTCGATCAGGATCTCTTTCCGAGAGCGGTCGCCGCCCCACATGCCGCGAACCTGCGGAATGGTCATGTGGCTCTCGTCGATCACGTAGAGCGAATCGGCCGGGAAATAGTCGAGCAGCGTCCACGGCGGGCTGCCAGGCGGTCGCTGGTCGAGGTGGCGGGAATAGTTCTCGATCCCGCCGGTGTAGCCGAGCTCGCGGATCATCTCGATGTCGTAGCGGGTGCGCTGCTCTAGCCGCTGCGCTTCGAGCAGCTTTCCGGCGCGCTGAAACTCCGCGACCCGCTGCTCGAGCTCCTGCTCGATGTCGATCAGCGCCTGCTTCATCTTCTCTTCTTCGGTGATGAAGTGCTTGGCCGGGAAGATGCGGATCTCGTCGTGCTCGGCCAGGATCTCGCCGGTGAGAGGATCAAATTCCGTCAGCCGCTCGATCTCATCACCGAACATCTGCACGCGATAGGCTGTCTCGCTGTAAGCAGGCCCGATCTCCAGCGTGTCGCCGCGCACACGGAACGTGCCGGGGCGCAGCTCCAGATCGTTCCGCCCGTACTGAATGCCGACTAGATGCCGCAGAATCAGGTCCCGCCGGTGGATCTCCCCGGCCCGTAGCTCCAGAATGACCTTACCCCACGCAGATGGGTTGCCGATCCCGTAGATGCACGAGACGGATGCGACGATGATCACGTCCCGGCGGCTGAGCAGCGCCGCCGTCGCGGAAAGGCGCAGCCGGTCGATGTCCTCGTTGATGTCCGTTTCCTTCTCGATGTAAAGGTCATGACGCGGGACGTACGCCTCGGGCTGATAGTAGTCGTAGTAGCTGACGAAATACTCGACCGCGTTGCGCGGGAAGAACTCGCGAAACTCCGCGTAAAGCTGCGCAGCGAGCGTCTTGTTGTGCGCGAGGACGAGCGTTGGCCGCTGCACCTGCGCGATCACGTTGGCGATGGTGTACGTCTTACCGGTACCTGTCGCGCCTAGCAGGGTCTGAAAGCGATAGCCAGCCGAGAGTCCCTCGACCAGCTCCTCTATCGCCTGCGGCTGATCGCCGGTGGGGCGATAATCTGAGACCAGTTCAAACTGCGGCATCGCGTCCTCCAGCATCAAGCGAACGGACGTTCTGGCAACAGGTGGATTATAGCGTATTACAGGCGCTGCGTCGAGGAATTAGCGGTCAGCAGTTAGCGGTGAGCAGTTAGCCCAAGAGCAAAGCTATCGAGTCGCTTTGTACCATCGCCGCGCAGGGCATAGGGCAAACCGCGCGCACCAGCGCAGCCCTTTTCGCTTTTGCCTTTAGCTAATCGCTAACTGCTAACCGCTAACGGCTCAATACCTCAGCCGCGTCGTGCTGGGGACCACGTAAATCGGGTTGCTGAAGATCCACGCCCGCTCGACGCCTTCGTAGACGCGCCA
>CBINGT010000322.1:0-4633 GCA_966250245.1 uncultured Anaerolineae bacterium | reverse complement strand
CATCGTCATGGAGTACATCTACGGCGGCTCGCTGTTCGACCGGCTGAAGCGCGAAGGCCGCCTGCCGCTGCACGAAGCGCTGACGATTGCCATGCAGCTTGCCGGGGCGCTGGATCACGCGCACGCACGCGGCATCATTCATCGCGACGTCAAGCCGTCGAACGTCGTGATGGCGGGCGATTGCATGCCCCGGCTGGCGGATTTCGGCGTTGCGCGCCTGCTGAGCGCATCCGGCGTCACGCGCCCGCGCACGCGGATCGGCACCGCGCCCTACCTCAGCCCGGAAGCCTGCCTCGGCGAGCCGATCGACGCGCGCGGCGATATCTGGTCGCTGGGGATTGTGCTGTACGAGATGTTGGCGGGCAGCGTGCCGTTCACCGGACGGACGGACATGCGCATCGCCCGCGCCATTCTTAACGATCCGCTGCCGGACCTGCGCGCCGTCCGCCCCGACGCGCCGGACGCTCTGATCGCGCTGCTGGAAAGCATGCTCGCCAAAGACCCGGCGGAGCGAATCCCCTCAGCGCGCCTGATCGCCGAGCGGCTGAGGCAGATCAGCGGAGAACAGCAGTAGGACAGCAAAACCGAAGCTGCTCTTAACTGCTATTCGCTGCTACTCGCTCACCCGGTAGATCTCGACCGCCACGCCGCCAAAGGGACGCTCGAATCGCGCCAGCCGCTCCAGCCGCAGGGGAATGCGCTCCAGGTCCACGAACGGCGCGTCCGGCTCTGCCAGCAGATAGGTCACGCTCTCCGTCGCCAGAAAGTCCTCAAGATCCGCGATCACGTTATCGAGATGCTCGCCCTGCCAGCCGAAGAACGGGCAGCGATAGTCGATCGCGCTGTCGTCGGGCAGCACCAGCGGCAGCGCGTGGCAGCCGACAATCGTGCTGACGACCGGCACGCGCCCGCTGGTCGTGGAGCGCGGGAGATCGTGCAGCGCGTCGATCGCGTCGGTCCACCCGTAGCCGGACGAGAAATTCGTGTAGTATTCCCAGCGATCATGCTCCGGCACGCGCAGCGCCAGCGGATCGATCCACGCATGCCACACGAACGGCAGCGCGATCATCACCGCCCACACGCCGACCAGCAGCGCCAGCCCTGCCCACGCCGGGACGCGCCCCACCCGCTGGGCAAACGCGTCCGCTCCGCGCCACAGCCCGGCGGCGACCAGCACCAGCAGCGACGGGATCCCCGGCAGCCAGTAGCGGTTTGACGGATCGGGAGAGAGCAGCAAGATGATGCTCCACGGCAGCAGGACGCACAGCGCCAGATACAGCGCGCGCCGCCGCGCCGTGACAAGCGCCCACGCCGCCGCGATCAGCCCGGCGATCACGGTAGGCGCGCCGAAGAACCCCGCCAGCATGTCGGCCAGCGCGCGGATGTTGTCGACAAAGACGCGATGAAAGCCGCTCGTCACAAACAGATTCGTGCCGACGACCAGCACCGGTTCTTGCTGGACCTCGCGGAAGATCGGAAACAGGATGAACGGCAGGCCGGTAATGAAATTGAACGCGTACGCCGCGCCAAGTGCAGGCCAGTAGCGCGGCGGGACGATCCGCGCCAGCCGGTCCCGCCAGGGAGAGCCGGTCGGTGCGACGGGTTCGCGCTCGCCGAGCGTCCAGATCGCGGCCAGCGACACCAGCGCAAACGGGATCGCGGTCAGCTTGGCGAGCACCGCAAGCGTCACGAACAGGCCGCTGAGCAGCCCCGCGCGCCGCGTCGGACGCCGCGCCAGCCGGATCCCCGCCCACACCGCGAGCATCCCGAACGCAGCCGCAAGTTGATCGGCCAGGATCATGCGCTCGTAGAAGACGAGATACGGGGCGATCGCGTAAAACAGCAGCGCCAGCAGGCCGACCGCATACCCGAACAGCGCCCGCCCGACGCGATACGTCGCCGCCGCGCCAAGCAGCACCGCCAGCGCGAAGACCAGCCGCCCGCCGTGCAGCGCGTCCAGCCGGTCGAACCCGAACGCACCGAGCCAGTAATAGCCGAGCAGCTTCCCGGCGGTGAACGAGGTCGCCGGGCTGTCGAACGTCCACACGATCTGCGCGCGACCGATGTGGAGCGATTCGTCGTTGAAGATCGGCATCGCCAGGGCATTGTGCGCGCGCACCGCAAAAACGATCAGCAGCAGCGCGACCACTGCCGCGAGCGAGAGCCGGGATTGGCGAGTGAGAGTCAGCCGCGCACGCTCCACAGCAAGCCATCCAGGGCGGCGCGCATCAGCCAGCGATCGGCCTGCGCGGAAGGGGTTATACGTTCCGGGTGCCATTGCACGCCGAAAATGGGCAACGAGCGATGCCACAGCGCCTCGATCACGCCGTCGGCTTCGCTCAGCGCGAGGATTTCCAGATCGGGCGCGAGCCGGTCGGCAGTCACCGCCTGGTGGTGGAACGAGTTGACCGGCAGCGTTCGCGCGCCGAGCGCATCGGCCAGCGCCGCGTGCGTCACAATGACCGGATGCTCCGCGTCGTGGTGCTGGCACGCGTCGGGGATCTGCGAGGGGATGTCCTGCACCAGCGTGCCGCCAAAATACACGTTGAGCACCTGGAAGCCACGGCAGATGCCGATCACCGGCTTGCCGCGCGCCACAGCCCAGTCGAGCAGCGCCCATTCGGTGCGGTCGCGGTCCCGCGTGATCTCGCGGCTGCCCGCGTTAGACGCGCCGTAGCGCGCCGGGGAAACGTCTCCCCCGCCGGAAAGGATCAACCCGTCCGCGCCCAACGCCTCGACGGTGGCAGCCGGGTCAGGCAAGGCGTTCGACACAGGGATCAGCGCCACGTCCAGCGCAGTGAAAAAGTGGACGTACGTCTGCTTGAGAAAATCGATCCCCTGACGGGGACCGTAACTTTGCGTGATGGCGAGTTTCATGGTCAGCGCTCGAGCGCGGGAACCTGCGCGCGTTGCTGAGCTTCGTACTCCGTCAGCGCTGCCATTTGCGGCGACGTAATGAAAATGAATGGGCGCACGCGGCGGATCTTGGCGAGCGCTTCATCGAGCGTCATGCCGGTGCTGATCAGATACGCGGCGGCGAGCGTCGGCGCGCGACCGACCCCGCCCGCGCAGTGAATGTAAACCTTGCGCCCGGCGTCGATCTGCTGGCGGATGAACGCCACGCCGCGCTCCAGGTCTTCGGCGGCGATCGCGTCGTCGTCCACGGTCGGCAGGTGGCAGTAATGTTCCAGCGCCAGCCCGTGCGCCAGATCGTCGAACTCGGCGCGCAGGTTCACCCCGGCGGTGATCCCGGCGCGCTCCAGCGAAAGCTTGCCGCGCCGCCCGTATTGCGGACCGACATAAAGCTGCGGCGTCACCTCGCTGTGGCGCAGCATCGGAACGCCGGTCAGCTTCGGCACGCCGCGCGCGAACATCCACAGCAGCGTCGTCCTCAGCCCCTGCGTCCGCAGGCGGTCCGTGAGGATACGCCAGCCTTTGCGCAGCTTGCTCCAGATGGGGATATTCATGCCTTACTTCTCCCGCGAGCGATTGACTCCTGAGCGATCAACCGGCGGCCCCGCGACGACCGGCGCCTCGGCCGGGACGCGACGCAGCGTGCGAGATAAGAATACCACACCCCCGACAAACGCGTGTCCCCAGGTCAGCACGCGCATGATGATCGCGATCACCCCGGCGGCGCCGCTGCTCACGCCAACCAGCCCCAGGAAGAAGACGTACGCCGATTCCTTCACACCGAGCGACGCAATCGAGATCGGGATCAGCTCGGCGGTCGTCGCCAGCGCGATCATCGGCACAAAGCCGCTGGCCGGGATCGGGTCGGTCACAGCGGTCAGCACCAGATACGTCGCGCCCATCGTCAGCGCATTGGCGAGGATCGAGAGCAGGACCACCTGGATCAGCGCGCCGGGGCTGCGAAGCTGCTCGGTGAAGGCATCCTGCAGGTGGCGCCCCTTCTCCACAAATTTACCGAGCCGCAACCGCTCCGCCAGCGCGGCGAGCGGCCCGAACAGCCACCCTTGGCGCAGCATGATGACGCCGGCAACCCCGCCCAGGAACAGGCCATGCACCAGCAACACGAACGGCAGCGGGACGCTCCCCGGCTCGAGGAACAGCGCGAACAGGCTGCCCGCGCCTGCGACCGTCAGCAGGCCGATGCCGCGCTCCAGCAGCACGGACGAGGTCGAGTCCGCCGTGCGCCCGGTAGCCGAGGCGGTATCCACCGCGCGCACCGCATCCCCGCCGACCGAGGTAGGCAGCACCGTGCTGAAGAATGCCCCGACGAAATACGTGCCGAGCAGGCGCTGGAAGGGAATGTCCAACCCGCTTTGCCGCGCGAACACGCCCCAGCGATACGCCTTGACCGCCGTGCTGAGCAGCGTCAGCGCCCACGCCAGCGGGATCAGCGACCAGTTCACGCTGCGCAGCGTGTCGAGATCGGTGGCGACCAGCGACAGCACAAACGCCATCAGCACTGCCGCAATGCCCAGCCGCAGCCACAGCAGCAAGCGGTCTCGATGGCGGCTGATAAGAGCCAGCAAGGCGCTCAGAACGGAACGGTTTGGTCGGGAAGGCTGCTTGGTCATCCGTGTGAACTCTCGCGATCCTGAATCGGCGCTCATAACCCATGTACGAGCAAGCCGTCTCAGGGTAGCGCAACAGGTTGAGATTGTAA
>CBINGT010000321.1:0-4640 GCA_966250245.1 uncultured Anaerolineae bacterium | reverse complement strand
CCCTACTCCCCTGTTCCTCGCTAACCGCTTCTCTCCCCGCTTGCCGCGCACCGCCCAATCGTGGTATAGACTCTGTGCGACCGATTGACCGCACGCGAGTGGCAGCAACCCGCTGCCAGGCAGCCAAACGGGCAAAACCAGGACTTGCCAGCGCTATAAGAGGGTGGTACCCTTCCGCGAGGTTCCCCTGGAAAGGTCCCACCTGTTAATTATCCCTATCCGTCGCACGCACCAGGACGCATTTTGAGTAAGCATGGGTGAAGCCAGTGAGCAAGCTAGTCATTGTTGAGTCTCCAACCAAAGCCCGCACCATTCGCAGCTACCTGCCCGACGACTACCGAGTCGAGGCCAGCATGGGCCACGTGCGCGATCTCCCGGCCTCGGCTGCTGAGATCCCGAGCAAGGTCAAGGAGCAGGAGTGGGCGCGGCTGGGGGTCAACGTCGAAGCTGGTTTCGAGCCGCTGTATGTGGTGCCGAAAGACAAAAAAGCCGTCGTCAAGGAACTAAAAGACGCGATCAAGAACGCTGAGGAGCTGATCCTGGCGACGGACGAGGACCGCGAGGGCGAGAGCATCGCGTGGCATCTGACCGAGGTGCTCAAGCCGAACGTGCCGGTCAAGCGGATGGTCTTCCACGAGATCACGCGCGAGGCGATTCTCGACGCGCTCAAGCACTGCCGCACCATCGACGAGCGGCTGGTCCACGCGCAGGAGACACGCCGCATCCTCGACCGGCTGGTCGGCTACACCGTCTCGCCGCTGCTGTGGAAGAAGATCGCGCCAGGGCTGTCCGCCGGGCGCGTGCAGTCGGCGGCAGTGCGCCTGCTGGTCTTGCGCGAGCAGGAGCGTCGCAGCTTCAAGTCGGGCACGTACTGGGACCTCAAAGCGACGCTTGCCGCCGGGAACGAAACCTTCACCGCGACGCTGGTGACGCTGGGCGGCGTGCGGCTAGCGACCGGCAAGGACTTCGACAATTCGACCGGCACGATCCCGAAGGGGCGCAAGGTTGTGCTGCTGGACGAGGCACGCGCCCGCGAGCTGGCGGATCGCCTGTTCACGCGCGAGTGGCGCGTCACGGACCTGAGCGAGCGCGACGAAACCCGCTCGCCCGCGCCTCCGTTCACCACCTCGACCTTGCAGCAGGAAGCGAACCGCAAGCTCGGCATGACCGCGCGCGAGACGATGAGCATCGCCCAGCGGCTGTACGAGCGCGGTCTGATCACCTACATGCGTACCGACTCGGTGCACCTGTCGAAGCAGGCACTCGCCGCGCTGCGCCAGTGTGTCCGAGACAAGTACGGTGAGGATTACCTGCATCCCACGCCGCGCCAGTATCGCACGCGCAGCAAGGGCGCGCAGGAAGCGCACGAGGCAATCCGCCCCGCCGGGCATAGAATGCCCACCGCCGATGAATTGAAGCTGACCGGCCAGGAATACCGGCTCTACGACCTGATCTGGAAGCGCTCGATTGCGACTCAGATGGCCGAGGCGCGCCTTCGGCTGAGCACCGTCACCGTGACGGTCGAGGATGCAGAGTTTCGCGCGTCCGGGCGGCGGGTGCTGTTCCCCGGCTTCTTCCGCGCGTACGTCGAGGGCGCAGACGACCCCGCCGCTGCGCTGGACGATCAGGAGATGATTCTGCCGCCGCTGCACGTCGATCAGGTGCTGGACTGCCGCGCGCTGGAGCCGCAGCGCCACGAAACGGCTCCACCTCCGCGCTACACCGACGCGACGCTGGTCAAGGCGCTGGAAAGCGAAGGGATCGGCCGCCCCAGCACCTACGCGACGATCCTCAGCACCATCGAAGATCGCGGCTATGTCGAGAAGAACGGCAAGCAGCTTATCCCGACCTTCACCGCCTTCGCCGTCAATCACCTGCTGGAGCAACACTTCCCGGAGCTGGTCGATACCCAGTTCACCGCGCAGATGGAGCAGGTGCTTGACGAGATCGCGATGGGCAACGCGGAGAGCCAGCCCTACCTCGAAACCTTCTTCCTGGGCGACGAGGGGCTGGAGCAGCAGGTGAGGGTTAAGGAGCAGACGATTAACCCGCGCGACATTCACGCGCTTGAACTGGAAAAGATCAACGCGCGCGTGCGCATCGGCCCCTACGGCCCGTATCTGGAGCAGGAAGTGAACGGGGATGTGGTGCGCGTCTCGCTGCCGCAGAACCTCTCGCCCGGGGACCTGACCGTCTCCCAGGCGGAGCAACTTCTCCGCCAGAAGGGCGAAGGCCCGCAGCCGCTCGGCTATCACCCCGAAACCGGCGAACCGATCTTCGTGCTGGTCGGGCGCTATGGGCCGTACGTCCAGCAGGGCGAGAACGGCGAAAGCGACAACGGCAGCGGTCGCAAGCCGCCGCGCGTTTCGCTGCCGAAGGGCGTGCGCCCCGAAACGGTCACGTTCGAGCAGGCGCTTCAATGGCTTAGCCTGCCGCGCACGCTCGGCACGCACCCTGAGACGGGCGAGCCGGTCGAGGCGGGCGTTGGGCGCTATGGGCCGTATGTGCGCCACGCGGGGACGTACCGCTCGCTTAAAAAAGACGATGACGTGCTGACGATCACGCTCGACCGCGCGCTGGAGCTGCTGTCTGAGCAGAAGAGCACGCGCCGCCAGGCCGAGCCCCTGCGCACGCTCGGCGAGCATCCCGAGACGGGCGAGCCGGTGGTGGTCTACGAGGGGCGCTATGGGCCGTACGTCAAGCACGGCTCGGTCAACGCCTCGCTGCCGAAGGGCGTGGGCGTCAACGAGATTACGCTGGAGCAGGCGCTCTCGCTGCTGGCGGAAAAAGCGAGCAAACCTGCGTCTGGCCGCAAATCGACGCGGCGCAAATCGTCGACCACCAAATCTGACGGCGTCGCCTCGACCAGCAAAAAGTCAACTACTAAGAAGACGTCCGGCGCCAAAAAGACCGGCACCCGCAAGTCGAACAGTCGCAAGTCCGCCGGCGAATAGCGGCGGTGCGTCAGGCATGAGAGTATGATCGGGGCGCGTCCGTAGCCGGGCACGCCCCGAATAGTTTACGCTGCGAGGTCCCCCGATGAGCATACTCCGCGTTGCGCTATTGCAAATGGCCGCTCATGGCAGTGATCAGGGCGCCAACCGCGCCAAAGGCGAGGTGTTCTGCCGCCAGGCCGCGCTGATGGGCGCGGACATCGCGCTGTTCCCCGAGATGTGGAATACGGGCTACGCGCCGTTCTGCGATCACCCGTGGAACCCCGACTTTCACCCGGACGACCCCGCGTATGACGCGATGCGGCGCGACCTGCGTGAGATGGCCGTCGGGCCGGATGACCCGTTCGTGACGCACTTCCGCGACCTGGCGCGCGAGCTAAACATGGCGATCGGGCTAACATACCTGGAACGGTGGGAGCCATCGCCGCGCAACACGATCACGCTGATCGACCGGCACGGCAATTGCGTGCTCACTTACGCCAAGGTCCACACCTGCGAGTTCGACGTGGAAGCGCTGCTGACGCCCGGCGAGGCGTTCCCCGTGGCGACACTGGACACCGCGCAGGGGCCGGTGCGCGTCGGCGCGATGATCTGCTTCGACCGCGAGTTCCCGGAAACGGCGCGCCTGCTGATGCTCAATGGGGCGGAGCTGATCCTCGTGCCGAACTGCTGCCCGATGGAGCTCAACCGGCTGTCGCAGCTTCGGGCGCGCGCCTACGAGAACATGACCGCCATCGCGCTGGCGAACTACGCCGGGATGGGGCACTCCGTCGCGTATGACAGCGTAGCGTTCGCCGACGACGAGCGCTCGCTCGACATGACCGTCGTGGAAGCAGGCACGGCAGAAGGCGTCTACCTCGCGCCGATTGACCTGGACCGGTTGCGCGCTTACCGCGCGAGCGAAGTCCACGGAAACGCGTTTCGCCGCCCGCGCCTATACGGGCCGCTGGTCAGCGAAGCCGTGTCGGAGCCATTCATCCGCCCGCTGGCGAGGCGCTAAAGAGCGGGGAGTAGGGAGTAGGGAGTGGGGAATAGGGGATAAAAGAAAGCGGGCCGAGCAAGCTCGGCCCCTACATCGCACTGAGATTCTCGTTTTTTCGCTCTTGCTAACCGCTAATCGCTGACAGCTAACCGCTGCTTTACCCCTTCACCGACCCGGCCATCAGACCGCGAATGAAGTAGCGCCCCAGGAAGATGTACACGGCCAGCGTCGGCAGCGCGGCGAGCACCGCGCCCGCCATCGGCAGGTTCCACTTGACCGCTTCGCCCCCCGCCAGCAGCGCCAGCGCCACTGTGATGGGCTGCGACGCCTGGTTGGTGAGCGTCACGGCGAACAGGAACTCGTTCCAGATCTGCGTGAACTGCCAGATGATCACCACGACGAACCCCGGCAGCGACAGCGGGAACACGATCCAGCGGTAGATGCCGAAGAACCCCGCCCCGTCGATCGAGCCCGCCTCGATCATATCGGTCGGCACTTCGACGTAGTAGTTGCGGAAGATCAGCGTCGTGATCGGCAGGCCGTAGACCACGTGCGCCATGATCAGCCCGATCAACGAACCGCCCAGGTTCACGTTCTGCATGAACTGGAACAGCGGGATCAGGATGCTTTGGTAGGGGATAAACATCCCAAACAGCATCAGCGGGAAGACGATGTTCGCGCCGGGGAAGCGCCACTTCGACAGC
>CBINGT010000320.1:0-4640 GCA_966250245.1 uncultured Anaerolineae bacterium | reverse complement strand
AGCCGCAACGTGCGAACAGCCGAGCGCGCTGCTGACAAGGCGGACGCGGACGCGGAGGAAGCCGAAACCACCGCGGAGGAAGAGGACCCCGCCGAGCCACGTACACCCGAGCAGCAAGCGCAGCTTGACGCGATCCACGCGCCGGAAGGGATCATGGTGCTGGATGACCTGGTTGGCATGGTGTCGCGGCGGCATTACCAGGCGATCATCGAGCCGCACCTGCGCCGCATCTTCGACGCGTTCGACGGGCTGATCCGTGTGTATCACAACGATACGCCATGCGAGCACCTGCTGCCCGCGCTGGCCGACGCGCATTTTGACGTGTTCAACTTCAGCCACGTGACGGACGTTGCGGCGGCGAAGGCGGCGATGGGGCACTGCGTCGCGCTGATGGGCAACGTCCCCCCGTTGGACCTGGGCGTGCGCGGCTCGCCGGATGAGGTCTATCGCGCGGCGTGGGATGTGCTTGAGCGCGGCGCGCCGGGCGGCGGGTTGATCCTGTCGTTTGGCGGGGGGGTCGCGCCGGGCACGCCGCCGGAGAATATCGACGCGTTGTTGCAGGCTGCTCGCGACTGGGGGAGTGGAAAATGAGTCCGATGCTCCACGAGGATCGCTGTTTCGGGCCGGATGCGCGCCAGATCGAGGTCGCGCGGGAGCTCTATCGCGGCGCGCGCGACCTGCCGCTGGTCTGCCCGCACGGTCACGTCGATCCGCGCCTGTTCACCGATCCCGATTACCACTTCGGCACGCCGGTGGACCTGCTGCTGATTCCGGATCATTACGTGTTCCGCATGCTGTATTCGCAGGGCGTGGCGCTCGAAGACCTGGGCATCCCGCGCGTCGATGGCGGGCCGGTCGAGACGGATCACCGTAAGATCTGGCAGACGTTCGCCGAGCACTATTACCTGTTTCGCGGCACGCCGACCGGGTTGTGGCTCGACCAGGAACTGGCCGAGGTATTCGGCATCACTGGGCGGCTGGACGGCGACAGCGCGCAGCAAATCTACGACCAGATCGCGGAGAAGCTCGAATCGCCGGAGCTGCGACCGCGCCGCCTGTTCGAGCGGTTCAACGTCGAGGTGCTGTGCACGACCGACGCCGCGACGGACACGCTGGAGCACCACCGGGCGATCCGCGCGTCCGGCTGGGGTGGCGACATCCGCCCGACCTTCCGTCCGGATGCGGTCGTCAACCTCGACAGCCCCGGCTGGCGGCAGGAGATCGACCGGCTGAGCGAAGTGTCCGGCGTGGCGGTGACGAGCTACGCAGCGTTTATCGAAGCGCTGGAGCAGCGGCGGGCGTTCTTCAAGTCGCTCGGCGCGGCGGCAACCGATCACGCCGCGCTGACGCCGTACACCGCGCCGCTGTCTGAGCGCGAGGCGAGCGCGATCTTCGAGCGGGCGCTGCGTGGCGAGGCGTCGGACGAGGACGCGCGCCGCTTCACCGGGCACATGCTGATCGAGATGGCGCGCATGAGCACCGAGGACGGGCTTGTGATGCAGCTTCACATTGGTTCGTGGCGCAACCACAACCCGTCGATCTTCGAGCGCTTTGGGCGCGACAAGGGCGCAGACATCCCCATCGCGACCGAGTTCACGCGCAACCTGCGCCCGCTGCTGGACGCTTTCGGCAACGACCCACGCCTGACGCTGATCCTGTTCACGCTGGACGAGACGACCTACTCGCGGGAGCTTGCGCCGCTGGCCGGGCACTATCCCGCGCTGCGACTGGGCCCGCCGTGGTGGTTCCACGACAGCCTGAACGGGATGCAGCGGTTCTTCGAGCAGGTGATGGAGACGGCCGGGCTGTACAACACGGCCGGGTTCAACGACGACACGCGCGCCTTCCTGTCGATCCCCGCGCGGCATGACGTCTGGCGCCGGGCCAGCGCAAACTGGCTGGCCGGACTGGTCGTCCGCCACATCATCCAAGAGGACGACGCGCACGAGATGATGCACGAACTGGCCTACGGGCTGGCGAAACGCAGTTACAGGCTGTGAGAGGAACGGAGAGCTGATGCACCTGCCTGACGGTCTGACGGTGTACGAGCGCTCGGTGGTGACGCACGCGGGTGCGACCTACTTTCTGGCGCGGGACCCGGCGCGTGACGTGAAGCTGCTCGGCGTGCAGGGGGATGCGACGGGCTTCTCCGGCGAGCGCCAGGGCGACACGCTGCTCTGCCCGCTGACGCCGAGAAACGCGGCTGCGCTCGCCGCGCGCCTGCCGTGGCTGAACCCCGTGCCGCTTGGGCTGCGCACATCCGCCGGGTTTGGGGACCGGCTCGGTCTGGCGACGCCGGGGCACGCGCAGGCCGCCGAGGGAACCGGGATCGCGGCGGTGTTCGCGCAGCAGTCGGTCCGCGAGAACACGCGCACCGGGCGCACGCCGCAGCAGGTGCTGGACGACGCGCGCTGGGGCGCGTTCCAGGCGGGGTGGCGCGAGGCGTGGGGCGCAGACGCCGATCACCTCAAGACGCCGGAGTCGATCGCGCCGTTCGTGGAAGCGGGTTACTCGTTCTACACCATTGACCCGGGCGATCACGTCGATCCGGCGGCGGACACCGACCCCGCCCAGGTGCTGCGCGCGAAGGTCGAGGCGCTGCCGTGGACGCAGCTTGACAGCACGCCGGACGATCTGGCCGCGCGCTTCCTGGGGCGAGAATTCGACCTCGGGGCGCAGGCGCTGCGCTTCGATGAGGAAACCCTGTTACGGGCTGCGGCCAAGTATGGGTGGGCGGTCGCGCATATCGCGCGGATGAATGCGGCGCTCCGCAAGCAGATGGGCAATCGGGCGTTCGACCTCGAAATCTCTGTAGACGAAACGGAGACGCCGACGAGCATCCACGAGCATCTGTTCCTCGCGCTGGAACTGCGCCGCCTGGGCGTGGAGTGGGTGAGCCTCGCGCCGCGTTTCGTCGGGCGCTTCGAGAAGGGCGTGGACTACATCGGCGATCTGGTCGCGCTGGACCGGAACCTTGCCGGGCACGCGGAGGTGATGCGCTTCGCCGGGGACTACAAGCTCAGCCTGCATTCCGGCTCGGACAAATTCTCCGTCTATCCGCTGGCCGCGCGGCACGCCGAGGGAGCAGTCCACGTCAAGACCGCCGGAACGAGTTATCTTGAGGCGTTGCGCGTGTGGGCTGAGGTCGATCCGGCTGCCTTCCGCGTGGTGCTGGCGTTCGCCCGCGCGCGTTATGAGGCCGACCGCGCGACGTACCATGTTTCGGCGAACCTGCGTGAAGTGCCCGAAACCGGTACACTGGACGATAGCGCGCTGCCCCGCCTGCTGGACCAGTTCGCGGCGCGGCAGGTGCTGCATGTGACGTTCGGCTCCGTGCTGGATGCGTTCGGGCAATCCCTGCGCGCCGTCCTGCACGCGCATGAGGGCCGTTATCACACGCTGCTGCGTGACCATTTCGCGCGGCATTTAGAGCCGTTTTTGCAACATGAAGGAGCATGATTCTGATGGAACAGCGGTATCCGGTTCACCCTGACGAGGTCAAGACGTTCACCACGGATGAGCTACGCAAGCACTTCCTCATCGAGCGCCTGTTCGTGCCGGGTGAAATTCAGTTGGTTTACAGCCACATCGACCGCATCATCACCGGCGGCGCGCTGCCGACCGATGGCCCGCTGGCGCTGACCGGCGATCCGAAGGCGCTCGGCGCGGAGTTCTTCCTGGAGCGCCGCGAGATGGGTGTGGTGAACATCGCGGGGCCGGGCACAGTCACGGTGGATGGGCAGGCGTTCCCGATGCAGAAGCTCGACGGGCTGTACATTGGTCGCGGGGCGCGCGAGGTGACGTTCGCCAGCGACGATCCGTCCAACCCGGCGCGCTTCTACCTCAGCAGCACGCCTGCGCACGCAAGCTGCCCGACAACGCATATCCCCCTCAGCAAGGCGACTCCGCAGCACCTGGGCGACCTGTCGAACTCTAACGAGCGCACGATCTACAAATACATTCATCCGGACGGCGTGCAAAGCTGCCAGCTTGTGATGGGCGTGACGCTGCTTGAGCCGAACAACATGTGGAACACCATGCCCGCGCACACGCACGTCCGCCGCATGGAAGTCTATTTCTACTTCGACCTGTCGGGCGACAACGTTGTGTTCCACCTGATGGGCGAGCCGGACGAGACACGCCATCTCGTCGTGCGGAACGAGCAGGCGGTCATCTCACCGAGCTGGTCGATCCACGCGGGCGTCGGCACCGGCAACTACACGTTTATCTGGGCGATGGCCGGCGAGAACCAGACATTCAGCGATATGGACCCGGTCGCCATGACCGACCTGCGTTAAGGCGAGCCGCCATGACAGTGCTGGATCTGTTTCGACTGGATGGCAAGGTCGCGCTTGTCACCGGCGCGAGTCGCGGCCTGGGGCAAGGGATGGCGGTCGGCCTCGCGGAAGCGGGCGCCGATATCGCCGGGCTGGATCGCACACCGGACTGTAACGAGACGTGCGCGCAGGTCGAGGCGCTGGGGCGGCGCTACTTCAACCTGTCGATCGACCTGCTCAACGCGACGCCCGAAGACCTCACGCGCGCCGTCGAGCAGGTGGTCGAAAGGCTGGGGCGGATCGATATTCTGGTGAACAACGCCGGGATCATCCGCCGCGCGCCCGCACTCGATTACACCGTCG
>CBINGT010000319.1:0-4670 GCA_966250245.1 uncultured Anaerolineae bacterium | reverse complement strand
GCTCCGCATAGGCGATGTGCCGCGTGACGGTGTTGCCGTGCGGGTCGCCAAGCAGACTGGAGTCCAGACTGATCATCAGCAGATGGGTCACGATGCGGCGATCCTTTCCAGCAGCGCGGCCGTTTGTTCGACCAGCGCGGGCCAGCGGAAACGCTCCAGCCCTGCGCCGGTTCCGGCCGCCAGGCGGGCGCGCGTGTCGCTGGAAAATGCCGTTTCAAGCGCGGCGACGAGCGCATCCTCGTCGGGATAAGGCACGAGCAGCCCGTTCTCGCCGTGGCGCACGACTTCGGGGTTGCCGCCCTTATCGCTGGCGATGACCGGCGTGCCGCTCAGCAGGGATTCTAACAATACGTGTGGCAACCCTTCATAGCCGGAGTAGAGCGTGGTGTAGTCGGCGGCGCGAAAATAGGTGGCGAGCCGCGCGCGATCCACGCGGCCCAGAAACTGCGCGCGTTCCCCCAGGCGCAGCGAACCGGCCAGCGCGCGCAGCCGCGCTTCTTCAGGCCCGTCCCCGGCGATCAGCAGGCGGACGTCTGGCACGCGCGCCAGCGCCCGCAACAGCGAGTCGACGCCTTTCCACGCGGTCAGCCGCGCGACGGTCAGCAACAGCGGCCCAGGCGGCAGACCAAGCTCCGACCGCGCGTCGTCCGGTGAACGCGTGCTGGCAGCGGCATCCGGCGCGAGCGCATTGAAAATCACCGTCACGCGCTCCGGCAGCGCGCCCCAGCCAATGACCATCCGCCGCAGATATTCGCTCGGCACGATGATCGCATCCGCCCGGCGCACTTCCCGCGACCGCTGGCGCTTGAGCAGCATCACCCGCCGCGCATAGCGCCGCGTCTGGAAGGCGTCGATGTCCTCGGTGGGCGGGATCCACCCGCGATTAACCGCGCGCTCCCACGCCAGATCGCCGACGACTTTCAGCACGCGCGGGCGTGGCGGCAGACCGACCAGTGGCAGACCGAGGCTGTTGGCGAAGATGAGATCGCTCCATTGGGCGAGCGGGCGGGCGGCGCGGGCGTAATCCGCGAAGCGCAGCGGCAGAAAACGGCGAGGGATGCGCCGGACCGGGTACGGATAGCCCTCGACCGGCGCATCCCCAAAGGTGAGCAAGCGAACCTCATGCCCGCGCGCTTGAAGCTCGGGCAACAGGCGGAAAAGGTACGTGGCCGGGCCGCCCGGTTCCGGGTGAAAGATGCCCGATGCCACGAACAGTCGCATGATTACAACCGCACCACGCGTGCGCGCCCTACGTAGCCCTTCGTCGCGTTACGTGTATCGACTACCAGCCGCGCGTGCTCCAGAATAAAGCCGTAGTCGAAGGCGCGGTGGTCGGTCACGATCACGACCACATCCTGCGCGGCGAGCCACTCCGCGCTGAGCGGCTGGCTTTCCGCGATGCGATCTTCCGGCAGGTGCACGCTCGCGACGTGCGGATCGCTGAAGGTAACGTCCGCGCCCTTCTGCTCGAGCAGGTGGAACACGTCCAGCGCCGGAGATTCGCGCACGTCGTCGATGTCGCGCTTGTATGCCATACCCAGCACGCCGACCTTCGCACCGCGCAGCGCCTTGCCGTCGTCGTTCAGCGCATCCATGACCAGGTCGATCACGTGATACGGCATCTGCGTGTTGATTTCGCTCGCCAGCTCGATGAAGCGGGCGTTGTAATTCAGCGCGCGCAGCCGCCAGCTCAGATAGTGCGGGTCAATCGGGATGCAGTGACCGCCCAGGCCGGGGCCGGGGTAGAATGGCATAAACCCAAACGGCTTGCTACTGGCCGCCTCGATCACTTCCCACACGTCCACGCCGAGCCGCTGGCACATGATCGCCATTTCATTCACCAGCCCGATGTTCACGGCGCGGAAGGTGTTTTCGAGCAGCTTCACCATTTCCGCCGCTGCAGTGGAGCTAACTGGCACGACTTTTTCGACCGCCGGCTCGTACAGCGCCGTGACGACCTCAACGCACGCCGGAGTCACACCACCGACGACCTTGGGCGTATTGTGCACGCCGTAGACCGGGTTGCCGGGGTCCACGCGCTCTGGCGAGAAGGCGACGAACACATCCTCACCGACTGTCAACCCGTTGTGAACCAGCCGGGGCAGGATGATCTCTTCGGTGGTGCCGGGGTAGGTGGTGCTTTCGAGAACCACCAGCAGCCCTGGGTGGCATACCTCAGCTACTGCGTCGGCGGCGGAGAGCACATAGCTCATGTCCGGGTCTTTGGTCTTGCGGAGCGGCGTGGGAACCGCGATCGAGATCGCGTCACAGTCCGCCAGGTCGGCAATCTCAGTCGTTGCGCAGAGCTTGCCAGACTGCACCAGCGGCGCGAGCACTTCGGTCGGCACGTCACCGATATAGCTGATGCCGTCGTTCAATTGCGCAACCTTGTCTGCGTTTATGTCCTGACCGATCACAGTGTAACCGGCGCGGGCGAACTCGACCGCCATGGGAAGGCCGACATAGCCCATCCCGACGACGCCGACTTTCGCGGTCCGGTTGTGGAAGCGGTCGAGTAGTTGTGATTTGTAGTCTGTCACGGCTTAATCCTTATGTCGCATCTCGTGCGAAGCCGACGAGATTCCCCCCAACGAAAACGGCGTCATTATAGCCCGGCTGGTATAGGGGCACAATGCGCCTGACCGACGCTTACCTGACGATATGTGAAAAAATTCACAAAAATTTTATCAGTGATACGCTCTCGCGCAAAGCTCTCCCCGGCGCTATACTGGCGCCCGTTGATCACAGAACATTCCCGGCGGCGCGCCGCCGGACCTAGCGAAACGGTGAAGAACCCCCATGCGCCTCGGAATCATCGGCCTGCCGAACAGCGGCAAGACCACCATCTTCAACGCCCTGACAGGGAGCAACTATCCGACCGAGCCGTTTTCATCCGGCCAGCTTGAGGTCCACACCGCGATCGTCAATGTGCCCGATGAGCGTGTGGACAAGCTCAGCGAGGTCTTCAGCCCAAAGAAGACGACCTATGCCACCGTCCAGTACACCGACATCGGCGGGCTGGACAAGGGCATCGGCGAGGGCGGGCTGACCGGCCCGATGCGCAACGAGCTTCAGCAGGTGGATGGGTTTGTGCACGTCATCCGCGCGTTCACCGACGACGCGGTGCCGCACCCCTACGACACGGTCGATCCCCGGCGCGACCTGGAGATCATCGACGGCGAGTTCCTGCTGTTGGACCTGATCGCGGTCGAGAACCGGCTGGCGCGGCTCGAAGAGGAGCGCAAAAAGGGCAAGGTTGAGAACCGGCAGCAAAACGCCGCCGAGACTGAGTTGATGGAACGGCTGCACGCCCACCTCAGCGCCGAGCGCCCGCTCCGCGACCTCGAAGACCTGACGCCCGCCGAGTTGAAAAGCCTGCGCGGCTATGGCCTGCTGACGCTCAAACCGGTGCTGGTCGTGTTTAACACTGGCGAGGCGAGCGACGACCCCACCGCCACGCTCGACTACGACCACCGCAAGACGTTGACCGTCGCGCTGCAGGGGCGGCTGGAAGCCGAGATCGCGCAGTTGGGCGAGTCGGAAGATGTGGCGATGTTCCTCGAAGAATATGGGATCGACGAGCCGAGCCGCGACCGGGTTATTCACCTGTCGTACAAACTGCTCGACATCCTGTCGTTCCTGACGTATGGGGAAGACGAAGTCCGCGCCTGGCCGCTGCGTCGGGGCGGGACGGCGGTTGACGCTGCCGGGACGATCCACAGCGACCTGGCGCGCGGGTTCATCCGCGCCGAGGTGATCGCCTACGACGACTTTATCGAGGCGGGTGCGAACATCGCCGAGGTCAAAGCGCGCGGGAAGATGCGCCTGGAAGGCCGCGATTACATCGTCCGCGACGGGGATATGATCGTGGTGCGTTTCGCGGTCTAGCAGCTAGCGATTAACCGTTAGCGGTTAGCACCAACAAAAAGCGCGCAGATACGCGCGCCTGCCGGGCTGGGCACACTCAGCCCGTTTTTTTCGGCAGTAGGCAGGGTATACGACACCCTGCGGAACCTCACCCCTGAGGTGGTTGAGATTTGTGGGGTGAGGTTTGTTAATCTCCCAGGCTCGTTCCGATCAGGCGCGCGCTGCGGATCCAGGGGTGGTCGAGCGGCACGACGCGCCGCTTCCCCGCGACCTCTTCCAGCGGGACCGGCTCCGCTCCTTCGCCGCGCGCCGCGACCATCACGCCGTAGACGCCCTGCTCGATGAGCTCCGTCGCCACCGTGCCGAGCCGTGTTGCCAGCAGCCGGTCAACTGCGGATGGCGTCCCACCGCGTTGCAAGTGCCCGAGGATCGTCACGCGAGACTCAAGGCGCGTCAGTTCCTCAAGCTGGCGCGTCAGGTGGACGGTGTTCTCGCGGTGGTCCAGCCAGAACTGCTCGATCTGCGCCTTGATCGCCTTGCGCTCTTTCTTCTTCTCAGCGGCGGCGCGGGCGGCCTCCAATTCTTCCAGCCGCGCGGCGTCCTCTTTCGACAGCGCGCCTTCCGACACGACGATGATGCTGAACCCCTTGCCATCCTGGCTGCGCCTGAGGATGGCTTCCGCGACCTTGTTCACATCGTATGGGATCTCCGGGATCAGGATCACGTCCGCGCCACCGGCCAGCCCTGCGCCGAGCGCCAGCCAGCCCGCGTTGTGTCCCATCACTTCGAGCAGGATGATGCGG
>CBINGT010000318.1:0-4674 GCA_966250245.1 uncultured Anaerolineae bacterium | reverse complement strand
AGTCGGTGACGCTCGACGGGGAGTCGGTCGCCCTGTCGGACTATCGCGGCCAGGTTGTGCTGCTGAACTTCTGGGCGACGTGGTGCGGCCCCTGCCGTGAGGAAATGCCCGACTTCGAGGCGATCTACCAGCAGCGCGCGGCGGACGGTTTTACTGTCCTGGCGGTGAACTTCGCCGAGTCGCCCGAACAGGTCGCGGCGTTTGTGGACGAGCTGGGCCTCAGCTTCCCGGTGGTGATGGACGAGTCCGGCGAGATCAACGGCGATGTGTACGGCTCGGCGGTCAGCGGCTATCCAACCAGCCTGCTGCTCGACCGCGATGGCGTGATCGTGCGGCGCTTCCCGGGCCGCGTCAACACGGCTGATCTGCTGAGCGCGCTGGACTCGCTGGACGCCGGATAACGACTTATCTCACGCGGCTATTCGCAACGGATAGGAACGACTCCCCATGCAAACTGAACGCTCTGAACGCGAGCTTCGGCGTATCATTCGCATGAATCGCTGGGTGCTGTGGCTGTCGAAGCACTGGCTGGCGATCGCGCTGACGGTGCTCGGGTTGTACGTTGGGCTGGCGCTGCTCGCCCCGGTGCTGATGGCGGTGGGTTTGGATGGCCCGGCGAATGTGCTGTACACGTTTTACAGCCCGATGTGCCACCAGTTCGCGTTCCGGTCGTGGTTCCTGTTCGGAGACCAGATCGCCTATCCGCGCCATGTGGCCGGGTCGGACCTGACCTCGTTTGAAGCGTACGCCGCTGCCGATCCTCACTTCCACGGGGTCGATCTGACCCGCTGGACGGCCGATTTGCAGTTGAAGTCCCGCTCGTTCAAGGGAAACGAGACGATGGGCTTTAAGACGGCCCTGTGCGAGCGCGATATGCTGATCTACGGCGCGATGTTCCTGGCCGGGCTGCTGTATGGCCGCGTGCGGAACCGGCTGCGTCCCGCCCCGATCTGGCTGTACCTGATCCTCGGCCTGGGACCGATCGGGCTGGACGGCTTCAGCCAGCTTCTGAGCTATCCGCCGTTCGAGTTCTGGCCCGTGCGCGAGACGCTGCCCGCCTACCGCGCGCTGACCGGTGCGCTGTTCGGCGTGATGAACATCTGGCTGGCGTTCCCCTACCTGCAAACGTCGATGCGCGAGACGATGGCGACGGTCGAGAGCAAGCTGGCTCAGGCGTACGCCCGGCTCGAAACCATGCGCCCTGACAGCGCGATCTGAGCAATCACCATCCCGGTTAGCGATTAGCGGTTCGCAAGGCCAGCGGCCTGAACCGCACCCGTTGCCGAAAACGGAAGCCCCGGCGCAATGACCGGGGCTTTTCGTGTGATGCTGTCGATGTGCCTGCCGTGCTAGCAGTTGCTCTCGCCACCGCAGTCCGGTGGGATTTCTGGAATGTTGGTTGGCCTTGGCGTATCCGTCGGCCGAGGCGTATTGGTTGGCTTCGGCGTTGGGGTCGGGCCGGGTGTATCCGTCGGGCGCGGTGTCTTTGTCGGCTTCGGCGTGTCCGTCGGACCCGGCGTGTTGGTCGGCTTCGGCGTGTTCGTCGGGAGTGGCGTGTTCGTCGGCACTGGCGTCATCACCGGGGGAACCGGGTTCTCGCAGTACCACGTGATGGTGAAGGTCGTGTCGTTGAAGTCCGACCGGAAATATCCTTCCGCATCCAGTTTCTTGCTTGTCCCGTCGAAGTCCACCCAGATGTCCAGCGTGCGCCCTGGCTCGATGACCGGGCTGGTGCGCCAGCCGCTGTCGCCTTCTCTGACTCGCGCGGGCGGGCTGCTGATGGAGCCGTCCCACACGATGACCTCACTATTTTGTGCTTCGGTGCCACCTGCGCCGACAAAGTCAAGCGTCAGCGGTGGGAGACCTGCCCGGTTGTAGGTGTTCCAGTTGATCGAGAAGCCGGTCAGGTAGGCGACGATGGTATCGGTGTTGGTGATCGAGTAGTGGACGACGCCGTTTCTCTCGAATCCGACGAACTGGACCAGATAGCTCTCGCACACCGGGATCGGCGTTGCGGTTGGCGGCTCGGTGGATGGCTCCGGCGTCGGATAGCCGGTGATCTCGAACACGCAGTCCTGATTCACGCCGCCCCATTCCGTGCCGAAGTAGATGCGCGTCCCGTTGTAGCTGCCGATGGTGAAGTAGTCGCTTAGGCGAGCGGGTCCGCCGGTGAACGACGCCACGAAGGTCCGCGACTGGTTTCCGGGAAGCTGCCGGTTGTTGTACGGCGAGCTGCCATTGAGCCAGCCGGGGCTGCCGCTCTGGACGTCGGTCGGCGGGTCATAGTCCGGCGCACCCGTCCAGAACGGAGAGCGGGAAAGGAAGCGCATCTCGGACAGCGCCATCGACGGGAAGAGCGTGTGTTCCGGCCAGTGGATCTCAGCACGTGTGATGAAGACCGGCGCGGCGTTGTTGTTCTGCACCGTCATCCGCAACGAGTTGTCCACCAGTCGCACGTCGGTGAGCTGCAGTTGGTCGCAGACCGGCGCCAGCGTCGGCTCGGGCGGATCGGTTGGCGTATGTGTGGCCGTTTGAGAAGGAATCGCCGTGTTGGTCGGCGTATCCGTCGGAGTAAAGGTCATGCTGGGCGTATAGGTCAGCGTCGGCGCGCGTGTCGGAGCGCCCAGCATCGGCGGCAGGTTCACCAGCCGCGTCGAGCGGAACGACTCGTTGACCATCACGCGGCGCGCTTCAAGCTGGATGAAGTCCATCAGGCCGAGCGGTGTAATCAGCGGGTGATTGAAGAAGACGACGATCTCGACCGCGTCGCCAGGGCCGCCCGCATCGTACTGGTTGAGCGTCGCGTCCGGCGCTTCGTTCAGGCGGCAGATCCTGTCGCTGCGGTCAGGGCTGGGGATGTAGCGCGGCGGTCGCTCGTTGGTGACAGGATCGCTGTGATACAGCGACGGGCGCGAGCTACAGATATAAACGTGGAACCAGCCCGCCTGATCCTCTCCGACCGTTTCCGTGTTGATCCAGCCGTCCTTCGACGGATGCTTCAGCCCTTCGATCCGCTCGCCATCGGCCAGCGCAAGGCTCGCCGCGCCGATCCGCGCCCGGTTCACGATGGACGGCAGGCGGGCGAGGTCTTCGCGCAGGCCAAGATGGTCGAAATCGTTCGGATCGCAGTCCTGCCCCCAATGGTTATAGAACAGCGTGTCATGGCCATAGGTGCAGGGAACCAGCGCGTCGAGGATTTCTTTGCGCCGCTGTTCTTCATCCACGGCTGAGCTCGTGTAGCCGATCACGGACGCTACTACGTCTTCATCCCACCGCCCGGTGACGGCATAGCGCGCGGCGGCGCGGGCTGCGTTTTGCAGGGTGACCCACGCGTGGAAGATGCGCGCAAACTCGATCACGCCGAACATGAGTAGCAACAGGATCGGCAGCGTCAGTGCGAACTCGGCCATCGTCTGGCCGCGCCGCCCGCGCGAGCGATCCTGGGCTGGTGGTTGGGTAGGGTTCATTCGTTCCCCCTTAGGCGCATCCTGCTGGCGCAGCTCCGGTTACTAACGAGATAGGCGGGTGAACAGGCGTCCGGCGATGTCTTCGAAGACTTCGCTCAGGGTGGCGAGGTCTTCGGCGTAGTAGTAGTTGCCGCACTGCGCTTTCGGCTGATCGCGGAAGTCTTCGCATTTGCCCTTTTCGCCCCAGGGCGGCGAGGATGGATAATTCCCATCCAGGACGTCAATGACGCCGTTGTCGCGCAGATCCTGTTCGAGGTTGTCGTCGATGAAACCGTTGTCTCCGGCGTCCGCGATGTAGCGTAGCAGGGGCGCGCCGGTCGGCTCGTTAACGACATCCTCACCGAATGCGATCGAGTACATGGCAATGAAGTTGCCGGGCTGGTTGGGCGCGACCTCAATCAGTCCTGCGAAGTCTGCCATATCGCGCGCGTAGTCGTCTGCGTCATAGTGCCCGCCCACGCCGCACTCAGGATTGCTCGGGTCTGGCTCACCAGTGCTCCAGTCCAGGCAGAAGTGACGGGATCGCGGATCATTGTCGTTGCAGATGGGCAGGACGCTGATCCCTTCGGCCGTGACGCGTTCGACCTGCGCCGGGTTATTGTTGACGCATTCGGGGTATTCCCAGTCGGAAAAGAGGCAGTTCGGACCCTTGCAGCAGAACGTCCACCACGGGCAGTAGCCGTAGGATCCGTAGGCCGGGGGAGTCAGACCGCCGATCGGTTCGGTCACGTTCGCCGCGCCGTCGCTCAGGACGATCATGACCCACACGGCCTCGCGGCGCATGTCGGCCGGGTCCGTCAGCGCGTCATTCGCCCTCAGGATGCCCCCGCCGATGTTAGTGTTGCCGCACGGTGCCCATGCTTCGTACGAGTAGGGGCGCGGCTCGCCGGGCTTAAGTCCGAATGGGGCCTCGTAATACTTGTCGCGCGCGTAACGTAGCTCCTCGCAGACGTCGAACCTGCCGGTGGGGTTGACCATCACGCCAACGTCGCGGTTGAGCGCGTTGATCGCGGCTTCCTCGCTGCGCAGTAGCGGGCGGAGCGTCGTGCTGCCGCTGGTCGGCGTGATGGCATTTGCTACGCGGTCAAACGTGACCAGCACGACGCGGTCGCCGCGCACGAAGTCCAGCCGTTTAATGAACGCGCGTGCCGCGTCCTTCACGTCTTTAAACGGGTTGCAGACCAGCGCCGAGGCATTGGTCGGGTCT
>CBINGT010000317.1:0-4723 GCA_966250245.1 uncultured Anaerolineae bacterium | reverse complement strand
CCCGCGAACCCGCCCAGCAGGATGCCGGCCGTCACTGCGGCGATCGACGAAAAGACAAACGTCAGGATGCGCACCTTTGGCACGGACACGCCGGACAGCCGCGCCGAGCGCGGATTGTCGCCAAGCGCTTTCACCTGCTTGCCGAAGTTCGTTCCGTGAAACAGGAACGTCGCCAGCGCGCCAAACACGACGAGCACGATCACCGCATACGGAAGCTGCCCGAGCACCGGCACGTCGTCGATGAAGCGCCGCCCGAAGACGCGGAAGTTGTCCGGCAGGTAACCGGCGGGCGCGCCGTCGGACCACAGCAGCGCCGCACCGCGCAGCGTCAGCAGCATGCCCAGCGTGGTAATGAACGACGACACGCGCAGGAAGCTGACCACCAGGCCATTGAACACGCCGACCGCAATCCCGATCAGGTACAGCGCACCGATCACCCAGTAGGTGTTGGACGGATCGCCGTCGATCATCAGCGCCGCGCCGAGCACCGTGAGCGTAATCAGCGAACCGACGGACAGGTCATAGCCGCCCGCCGCGATCACGAACAATTGCCCGGCTGCCAGAATCAGCAGCGGCGAGGCGCGACGCAGAAACGCCAGGAACACCGGCGGATCGGTAAAGTTCGGATTTTCGTAGATGATCCACGCGAACAAAACGACCAGGATCGGGTAAATCGGCGGGACTGCTGCCAGCCGGCGGAGCAGCGTGCGGCTCCACGTGGCGCCGCGACTTTCCTGTGGGACGGCCTGTGTCGCCATCGTCGCGTATCCCCTAGGCGGCGGCCTCGCGCGAGCGGACCGAGTAGCTGGCTACGGCGGCGATGATGATCAGGCCGCGCAGCACCTGCTTCAGAAACGGGTCGATCCCCAACTGGTTGAACATCATGTCGAGCACGCTAAAGATGAAGACGCCGCCGAGCGTTCCCCAGACGCCGCCGCGCCCGCCTGACAGCGCGGTTCCGCCGACCACGACGGCGGCGATCGACTCCAGGTCGTAGACGCCATCCGGGCCAACCCAGGGCGCTCCGGCGCGCAGGCGGCTGACGATGAACAGCCCGCTGAGCGCGGCGGTCAGGCTGCAGACGATGTGCGCGCCGATGATGACACGGTCCGTGCGGACGCCCGATAGGCGCGCCGTTTCGCGATTGCCGCCAACCGCGTAGATGTGCGCACCAAAGCGCGTTCGCCGCAGGATGAAGCTCCCAACCCCGGCAACCGCCAGCAACATGACGACCGAGATCGGCACGCCAAACCACTTGCCATAGCCCAGTTGCTCGAAGCTGCTCGGCACCGACCCGGCGAAGTTGTCGAAGCTGGCGTTTAGCACGCCCTGCATCAGCAGGCCGGTGCCCAGGGTCGCGATGAAGGCGTTGAGGCGCAGCTTGGTGATGATCAGCCCGTTTGCCAGCCCGACCCCCGCGCCAATAGCGAGCACCAGCGCCACCGCACGTGGCACGCGGTCCGGATCGCCTTGCATGGTGTACGACGACATCACCGCGACCACGCTGATCAGGTACGCGACGGACAGGTCGAGCGACCCGGCGAGGATGGCGAAGGTCTGGCCGACGGCGACGATCCCCAGCGCCACCGAGCGCACGGCCAGGTTGCTGATGTTCGCGCCGCTGATGAACGTTCCGCGCCCAAACAGCGCCACCAGCACAGCCGCCACCAGGTAGAACAGGAGCAGGACGGCGTAAATCGAAGGAATGCCCAGCGCGTTGAGCCGCTGGCGTGCGGTGGCGATCATCGGGCCTCTTCCTTCTCGGCGTGCGCCTGGCCGGTCGCCAGCAGCATAATATCCGCTTCGGATGCGCCCGCCGGGAGTTCTCCGACGATGGTTCCGTCGCGCATCACCAGAATGCGATCGCTCATGCCGATTACCTCTTGCAGCTCCGACGAGATCATCAGCACCGCCGTGCCTTCCCGCGCCAGCTCGCGGATGCGGTCGTGAATGCCCGCCTTCGCGTTCACGTCAATGCCGCGCGTGGGCTCGTCGAAGATCAGAATTTCGGACGCCGCTGCCAGCCACTTTGCCAGCACAACCTTTTGCTGGTTGCCGCCGCTCAGGTGGGCGACTTCCTGTTCCAGACTGGCAGCGCGCAGGTCCACCTCGGCGGCCAGCGCATCGACCGATGGCTGCCGCCCGCCGCCGTTGCGCCGCGAAAGGGAAAACACGGGTTTCATGGCGCGGAAAGCAAGCAGCACGTTGTCGCGCACGGACTGGTTCGGGCTAAGCCCCTCGCCTTTGCGGTCTTCGGTCAGAAAGCCCACACCCCGCCGGATCGCGGCCAGCGGCGACCCGATATAGGTCACCCGCCCGCGCACCTCGATCTGCCCCTCGGTGAATCTGTCCGCGCCGAACAGCGCCTGTGCCAGCTCGGTCCGGCCGGAGCCTTGCAGCCCGGCGATGCCGACGATCTCTCCCGCGCGCAGCGTGAGGTTGATGTCGTGCAGGTGCGCGTTTCCGCCGCCGCGCACGCTCAGTTTCACGTCGCCGATCTCTTCGGGCGTGGCGTAAGGCGGGTAATAGTGCTCCAGCTCGCGCCCGACCATCATCCGGACCAGTTCGTCCGGCGTGACGTCTGCCGCCTGCACCGTGGCAACCTTCTGCCCATCCTTGAGCACGGTGATTCGCTGCGCCAGCTCGAACACCTCGGCGAAGTGGTGCGAGATGTAGATCAGCCCGATACCTTCTTCTTGCAGGCTGCGCACCATCCGAAAGAGGGTTTCAACTTCGCTCGACGACAGCGCGGCGGTCGGCTCGTCCATGACCAGGATGCGCGCGTCGAACGAGAGCGCCTTGGCGATCTCCACAATCTGCTGCTGGGCGACTGAGAGGTCCGCTACGAGCGCATCCGGCGAAATGATGCTGGCAGCGTCCAGACGCTTCAACAGGGCGACGGTCTGGGCGCGCATCGTCGCGCGGTCGATCAGCCCGTAGCGTGTTGGCTCGCGTCCGAGGAAGATATTGTCCGCCACCGTGCGATAGGGCAGCAGGTTGAATTCCTGGTAAATGATGCTGATCCCGGCGCGTTGCGCTTGCTGAGGATGGTGGAAGGTGACAGGCTGGCCCTGCAGGTAAATTTTCCCTTCGTCGGGCTGGTAGACGCCTGCCAGCACCTTCATCAACGTCGATTTTCCGGCGCCGTTTTCGCCTACCAGGGCGTGAACTTCCCCGGCCCGGCAGTCGAACGAGACACGGTCGAGCGCCACGACACCGGGGAAGCGTTTGGTGATCTCCCGCATTTCGAGAAGGGGAGATTCCGGCTGAGTTTGTGGAGATGAAGCGGAGGCTGAAACCTGGAGCACGATGCCGCTCACATTCGTAACAACACTGATATAAAGATTACTTCATTTCAAAGCCTACGATTGCAGGTTGCATTCCTGAAGACTTTCGGACCATTATAGCCCTATCAAAGAATTTCAAGCAAAATGTACCAGCCATTTGACGGTATGTTGTTGCCGCGCGGCGCCAGTCTCAGGAAACTGTGCGCATACCCGTCGCTTGGCGACACAGTGTCATGCTCGATCGATTGCATGCGGCTACGCTTCTTTGACCGGAGTGAGAACCGCGCCCCGGGTTGAGCCGGGCCGGTTGTCGTTTGACTGAACTACTAGAGGAGATACACAATGAAATTTGGCGTGAATGCCTGGATCTGGGTGGCGCCGCTGACCACCGACGAAGTAAAGCGGCTGGCACCGCGAGCGAAGTCGCTCGGCGCGGAGTGGTTCGAGGTCCCGCTCGAGGATCCTGCGCTGATCGACGCGACCGAGGTGGCGGCTGTGCTGCGCGATCTTGAACTAGGTACCAGCGTCTGCGCGGTGATTGGGGCGGATCGCGACCTGATTCACCCCGACGCTGCCATTCGTGACAACGGCATGGCGTATTTGCGGACGGCGATCAACGTGGCGGCGGAGCTTGGGCCGACGAGCGTAGCCGGGCCGCTATACTCGGCGGTGGGTCGCTGCTGGCAAATGACCGCCGACGAGCGCGCCCGCGACATTGACCTGCTGGTGCAGCAGCTTCGCACGCTAGCCGAATACGCAGGCGATCGCGGCGTGGTGCTGTGCATCGAGCCGATAAACCGCTTTGAAACCAGCTTCATCAACCTCGCCGAGCAGGCGATCGAAGTGATCGATCGCGTCGATCACCCGGCCTGCCAGATCATGCTTGACACGTTCCACATGAACATCGAAGAGTCGTCGCTGGGCGCGGCGATCCGGGCGGTGGGGCCGCGTCTGAAGCACTTCCACGCCTGCGAGAACGATCGCGGCACGCCCGGCTCCGGGCATGTCCCCTGGCAAGATGTCGCCGATGGACTGAAAGCGATCGGCTACGACGGCCCGGTTGTGATCGAGTCCTTCACCGCCGACGTCAAGACCATCGCGCGCGCGGCGGCGATCTGGCGCCCGCTGGCGGCCACTCAGGACGCTCTTGCCCGCGACGGTCTGGTATTCCTGAAGCAGCTTCTGGCATAGCGGCCGCCAAGTCGATATCCGCTTTCTGACGCACATATCCCAGCACAAAAAAGACGGGGAGACGAACAGTCTCCCCGTTTTGCGTGCGTCGGTTTTAGCGGCGTGTTACAGAACTGTAACGGGATGTCTCGAATCCGTTACCGGGGTTTGTGGAAAAGGCACATTCAAAAAAGCTAGACTCTTTTGGTCGCAACCTCAACGACGACCCCATAATCTACTCAATAGTCTAGAGGGTGTGCCTTATG
>CBINGT010000316.1:0-4732 GCA_966250245.1 uncultured Anaerolineae bacterium | reverse complement strand
CTCGAGGCGCTGAACGCCTGCCTGGAACATCGCGGGCCGGACCAGGGCCGGGCGCTAGCGCTCGGCATGTGCGGGCTGGCGAGCCGCCGCCTTGCCGTGCTGGATCTCTCTCCGGCGGCGGCGCTGCCGATGCAGAGCGCGGACGGGGCGATCACCGTCGCGTACAACGGCGAGATCTACAATCACCTGGCGCTGCGTCCGGCGCTGGAGCAGCGCGGGCACCTCTTTCGCACCACGTCCGACGTCGAAACGCTGATCGCGCTCTACCGGGAGCACGGGCCGCGCTGCGTCGAGCACCTGCGCGGGATGTTCGCCTTCGCGCTGTGGGACGCGCCACGCGCGCGGCTGGTGCTGGCGAGGGACCGGCTCGGCAAGAAACCGCTGTATCTCTACCGGGACGCGCGGCGGCTGGTGTTCGCCTCGGAGATCAAGGCGATCCTGCGGTATCCCGACGTGCCGCGTCGCTTCGACCGGGCACAACTCCCCCTGCTGCTGGCGTATGGCTACGTGCCCGCGCCGCAGACGGCGTTCGAGGGGATCGAGATGTTGCTGCCCGGCACGCTGCTGGTGGTGGAAGACGGGGCGATCCGTCAGGAAACGTACTGGTCCCCGCCGCCCGCCGCGCCCGCCGATCCCGATGCGCGCCTTGAGGACTACGTCGAGCCGCTGCGTGCCGCGCTGGACGAGGCGGTCCGCCTGCGCCTGCTGAGCGACGTACCGCTCGGCGCGTTTCTGAGCGGCGGGCTGGACAGCAGCCTGATCGTCGCGCTGATGGCGCGGCACGCCACCGAGCCGGTCAAGACGTTTGCGATCGGGTTCAGCGGCGAGGCGTCGTATGATGAGACGCCGTACGCGCGCCGTGTGGCGACACTGCTTGGCACGGACCATCACGAGTTTGTGGTGGAGCCAGACGCGATCGAGCTGCTGCCGTTCCTGGTGTGGCATCACGATCAGCCGTTTGGCGATTCGTCCGCGATCCCCACGTATCTGGTCAGCAAGCACACGCGCGAGCATGTGACGGTCGCGCTGAGCGGCGACGGCGGCGACGAGCTATTTGCCGGATACGAGCGTTTTTATGCGGCCAATCTCGTCGCCCGCTACCGACGGCTGCCCGACGCGCTGCGGGGCGCGGTCGCGTGGGCGGCGGATCGCCTGCCGGAAGCGACCTCGTATCGCGGACCGGCGCAGCGGGTGCGGCGCTTCGTGAGTGGGGCGGCGCGGTCGCCTGAGGCGGCGTATTTCAGCTTCGTGCGCCTGTTCGACGACGCGCAGATCGCGGCGCTGCTTGGCGGCGCGTCCGGCGCAGACCCCGATGCGCATTTCCTGATGTGCGTCCCGCAGGATGGCCGCGATCTGACCGCGCGCCTGCTCGACGCTAACCTGACGACCTATCTGCCCGACGACCTGCTGATCAAGGCAGACCGCTCCAGCATGGCCGCGTCGCTAGAGACGCGCGCGCCGTTCCTCGATCACGTGCTGGTCGAGATGGCGGCGGCGATCCCGTCCAATCTCAAGCTGCGCGGCGCGACGACTAAAGCCGTGCTGAAGGAAGTGGCGCGTGGGATTCTGCCGGACGCGATCATCGACCGGCCGAAGCACGGCTTCGGTGTGCCGGTCGGGCGCTGGTTCCGCACAGAGCTGGCGCCGTATGCCCGCGAGATCCTGCTTGATCCGGCGGCGCAGGCGCGCGGGCTGTTCCGGCCGGGCGCGGTCGAATCGCTGCTGGACGAGCACGAGCGCGGACGGCGCAATCACGGCCAGCGCATCTGGCTGCTGCTGACGCTCGAATGGTGGCACCGGCTGTTCATCGATGCCGAGACGCCCGCCGCGCCAGGGGAGCCGCTATGAGTGTACAACGACCGATCCGCGTGATGCGTATTATCGCCCGGCTGAACGTCGGCGGCCCGGCGCTGCACGTCACCCTGCTGACCGAGCGACTGAGGCCACCGGAGTTCGAGAGCACGCTGGTCTGCGGGCGAATCGGGCCGGGCGAGGGCGATATGGCGTATCTGGCCGAGGAACGCGGCATCACGCCGGTCTACGTGCCGGAGCTTGGCCGCGAGCTTCACCCTTTGCGCGATCTTGTGACGCTGATCAAGCTGTGGCGCCTGATGCGTCGCCTGAAGCGGTCCCTGAGTCGCCCTGCCCATCGGTCGTCCCGTCCACACGCACACCGCAAAGGCCGGTTTTGTCGGGCGGTGGGCGGCGTGGCTGGCGCGCGTGCCGGTGCGCGTCCACACCTTTCACGGGCACGTGTTTCACGGCTATTTTGGCGCCCCGAAGACGCGCTTTTTCCTGACGCTTGAGCGGTTGACCGCTCGCCTGACCGACCGCCTGATCACGATCAGCCCGGCGCTGCGCGACGAGCTATCTGGCGTTTACCGTGTCGCTCCGGCGGAGAAGTTCGCGGTCGTCCCGCTGGGGCTGGAGCTGGCGCAATACGCCGCCGCGCCGCGCGGGATGGGAACGCTCCGCGCCGCGCACCAGATCCCACCGGACGCGCCGCTGATCGGGATCGTCGGGCGGATCGTGCCGATCAAGAATCATGCGCTGTTTCTAGAGATGGCAAGCCGCGTGCTGCAGTCCCAGCCGGACGCGTATTTTCTGATCGTCGGCGATGGCGAGGAACGCCCGGCGATCGAGGCGCTGGCGGACCGGCTCGGTCTGCGGACGCGCGCGGTCTTCACCGGCTGGATGCGCGACCTCGTGCCGGTGTTCAGCGACCTCGACCTGCTGGTGCTGTCGTCCAACAACGAGGGCACGCCCACGGCGATTATGCAGGCGTTGGCGGCAGGCGTGCCGGTCGTTTCCACGGCGGTCGGCGGCGTGCCGGACCTGCTGCGTGGTGGTGCGTGGGGGCGGCTGGTTCCGCCCGGTGACGCCGACGGGCTGGCCGAAGCCGTGCTGTCGGCGCTGCGCGACTCCGCGCTGGACCCGGCGATCCGTGAGGCGGTGCTGGCGGAGTATGACGCCGCGCGGCTGGCCGACTCGCTCGCGGCGCTGTATCGCACGTTGCTCGCCGCGAAAGGCCGCCGGGTATGAGGCTGCGGCTGCCCCCGGTGATCGTGCCCAACCCGGCGCGGCAGGTGGGGATCGGGCTGGCGCTCGTCACCTTTCTGATCGGCCTGTACTTCCTGACATTCAACGGCGCGCCGATCTCCACCGACGAGCTATTCCTGCTCGACGCGACCGAAAGCCTTGCGCGGCGCGGCGACATGCGGATGAACTTCCTCAACGACGTGCACGCCCCACAACTTCTGGCGCAGGTCAAGCCGCCGGTCGCGGATGTCGAGCCGCTCCAGCCCGTGCTGGCTGTGCCGCTGTTTCGACTGGCCGAGGCCCTGCCGGGGATCGGGCTGGCGCACACGGTCTGGCTGTTCAACCTGCTGGTCACTGCGCTGACGGCGGGCGTGCTGTTCGCCTACGGGATGGCGCTCGATTACCGGCCACGCGCGGCGGCGATCGTCGCGCTGCTGTACGGCGTCGGGACGATCGCGTGGCCGTACAGCCGGACGTTCTTCCGCGAGCCACTGTTCACGCTGCTGGCGCTGCTCAGCGTGCTGCTGACGCTGCGCCTGCGCCACGCGCTGACCGCAGGCGAGCGCCCGGTCGGGCTGGCGATCGCGCTGATTATCGCGTTTGCGGGCGCGCTGTTCTCGAAAGAAGCGACGTTTCTGCTGCTCCCCGCGCTGGTCACCCAGGCGATCCCCGACCGGCTGGCGAGCGGGCTTGCCGCGCGGCGGGCGGTGATTACCCTGCTGGTGGTGGCGGCGCTGATCGCGGCGCTGCTGGTGATCGCGGTATCTGCCGAGGCGCTGTTCGGCGTGGAGACGGTCCGCTGGGCGGCGGGGAATCGTCTGGAGCAGGTGCGGCGCAATCTGACGCAGGCGGGCGAGGGCGTGCTCGGCTATCTGTTCAGCCCCGGCCGCAGCCTGTGGGTTTATTCGCCGGTGCTGCTGGCAGGCTTTTTCGGCTGGCCGTGGCTGGTGCGGCAGAGACGACTGCGCGAGATCGCCGTGCCGCTGGTGATGCTGGCCTCGTTCGTGGTCGGCTATGCGCTGGTGCGCGGCGAGGAATGGTATGGCGGGACCGGCTGGGGACCGCGCTATCTGGTCGCGGTGACGCCGTTCCTGGCGCTGTGGCTGCTGCCGGTCGTCGAACGCATGCTGGCGCCGGACGCGTCTCGCGCGGGGCGAGTGGCGCTGGTCGCGCTGGCGATCGTCAGCGTGGGCGTGCAGGTGGTCGCCGTGCTGGTGCCGGTCGATAGCTACTACGCGCTGCTGGCGCGGCAGGATCCGCCCATCATCCCCTGGCAGGAAGGCGCGTGGAGTGTGCGCTGGTCCCCGCTGTGGGTGTCGATCGACCTGCTCGGCGCGCAGCGGCCCGATCTGCTGGCGGCGCGGGCGACGGGGCAGGCGTGGGTGCTTCCCGCGCTGGCCGCGCTGTTGATGGCGCTTGCGCTGGGAACGCTGGTATGGTGGCTGCGACGCCGGTCTGGCACGCCGCAGGCGGTTTTTCTGACGGTGGCCGGGCTGGCGCTGGGGACGGTGTTAGCCCTGGGCGGGGGACTGGTCGCGGCGCGGCACGATCCACACTACCGGGGCGATTTTGAGCCGCTGCGCGCGCTGCTGGCCGGGCTGGAACCGCAGCTCCGGCCGGATGATGTCGTCGTGCTGAGCGACAACGCGTATCGCGGCTTCTTCATGAACTATTACAAGCAGCGCGCGCCGAT
>CBINGT010000315.1:0-4759 GCA_966250245.1 uncultured Anaerolineae bacterium | reverse complement strand
ATGCTGGAAAGCGCCCAACCGGAGATGAACGAGGAAGAGCGGGCGCTGGCAGAGTTCTATCGCGGCCGCTTGCAGCAGCTTCACGACTTCTTCGGGCTGGCGCGCCTGCTGCTGACCACCATCATCGAGCAGGCCCGGCAGCAACCAGAGGTCCGTGATATCCACCGGGTAGACTTCGAGTGATCCGTGCAGACTCTACCGATTCTGAACCGCATTCACTCCGAAATAGATGGCAGGCGGCCGTTGATTGGTCTGGCAATTCGGGACCGGGCAAGATATAATCTGTTTAGAAAGTTCTAAAAGACACAAATCATCGGATATCCCCACGCCTGCACACATGCAAGGCGTGGCGCTTGGGAGGCGGCATGGCCGTAGATCACGCACTCCAGCAGCTTGAGAGACTGCTGATTTCTATCGCTGACAGCGCCGTGCCGCTGCTGACTGAAACCAGCCAGCACATTCTGGGCGCGGGAGGAAAGCGCGTTCGCCCGCGCCTGTTGCTGCTCGCATATCAGGCCGCCGGGGGGCAGGACTTCGACGAGGCGATCCCCCTCGCCGCGGCCGTCGAGATCATCCACACTGCGACGCTGGTCCACGACGACATCAACGATAACGGCACGCTGCGCCGGGGCCGCGAAACGGTCAACTCGCGTTGGGGCGGGACGTTCGCCCTGCTGACCGGCGACTACCTTTTCACGCGCACCTACGAGTTGATGGCGCCCTACTCCACTGAGCTGAATCTGATTCTGGCAAAGGCTTCGACCGCGCTGGTCGAGGGCGAAACGATGCAGATTCAGGCGGCGCGCGAGGGCACGTTCGACACGCAGACGTATTTCGAGATCATCTCGCGGAAGACCGCCGCGCTGTTTGTCGCCGCTGCCGAGCTTGGCGCAACAGCTGCAAAGGCGCCCGCCGAGCACGTGCGCGCGCTGAGCGATTACGCCTTCAATCTCGGCATCGCGTTCCAGTTGATCGACGACGTGCTGGACCTTGCAGCGGATAGCTCGCAGCTTGGCAAGAACGCCGGGATCGACATCGCGCAGGGTCGCGGGATCGCGGTCGCGATCCAGGGCAATTCCGGCGGGGCGACCGGCTCCGTGCCCGTGGCTGAGGCCGAGAACGACATTTCACCCGAAGCCTTGCAGCAGAGCATCCTGCGCGGCGCGACCGTCGAGCAAGCGATCGCGAAGGGGCGCAGCAAGGCCGAGGAGTTCGCCGGGCGCGCGGTCGAGGCGCTGAACGTGCTGCCGCCATCCCCCGCAGTGGACGAATTGCGCGATCTGGCGCGTCTCGTCGTCGAGCGCGATCACTAAGCAGCAGCGATAGTACGGCTAAGAACAGCTAGAAACAGCAGCGAGAGCCACCCACTCCGCTGCTTTTTGCCGCTTCGTCGCTGTTTTTGGCTGCCCTTGCGCGTTTGACGCTCCCTACGCCCCGCGCTAAACTCCCGCGTCATGGCATATGATGAAGCAATAATCCAGGTCAAGAGCGGCGACGGCGGTAACGGCATTGTGCACTTCCGCCGCGAAAAATACGTGCCGCGTGGCGGCCCCTCGGGCGGCGACGGCGGAAAAGGCGGCGACGTCTACCTCCAGGTCGAGCCGACGCTCAACACGCTGAGCTCGTTTGTCCAGCAGCGTTACTTCGCCGCCGAGAACGGTCAGCCCGGTGGCAGCAGCAACAAGACCGGGCGCAGCGGCGCGGACCTGATCATCGCGGTCCCGCCGGGCACGATCGTCCGCGACGCCGACACCGGCGCGCTCATCGCGGACCTCGTCCAGCCGGGGCAGCGTGTTCTGGTCGCCAAAGGCGGGCGTGGCGGGCGCGGGAACGCGCGCTTCGCGTCCAGCACCAACCAGGCGCCGCGTATCGCCGAAAAGGGCGAGCCGGGCGAGACGCGCACCCTCGCGCTGGAGCTCAAGCTGCTGGCCGACATCGGGATCGTCGGCGTGCCGAATGCGGGAAAATCCACCCTGCTCTCGGTCGTCAGCAACGCCAAGCCGAAGATCGCCGATTATCCCTTCACCACGCTGGAGCCGAACCTCGGCGTCGTGACGTACGACGACCGCGACCTGGTGCTGGCGGACATCCCCGGACTGATCGAAGGCGCGCACACTGGCGCTGGGCTGGGACACGGCTTTTTGCGCCACATCCAACGCACCCGCGTGCTGATTCACCTGCTCGACGGCATGGCCGAGGATCCGCTGGCTGACTTCCACCAGATCAACACCGAGCTGGCGCTGTTTGACGAGGCGTTGGTCAAAAAGCCGCAGATCGTAGCGCTCAACAAGATGGACCTGCCCGACGTACAGGAGCGCTGGCCCGAAATTCGCGATGGGCTTGTGGCGCTTGGCTACGAGCCGATGGCAATCTCGGCGGCGACGCATCAGAACGTGCGCGAGCTGCTCGGCCGGGCGATCGCAGCGCTCGACGAACTGCCGGAAGAACCCGAAGAACCCGCCGAGATGCCGGTCTACACATTGGGCGAAGACCCGTTCGCCTTTGAGATCACGCGCAACCCGGACGGCAGCTTCCGCGTCAGCGGGCAGCGGATCGAGCGCGCCGTCGCCATGACCTACTGGGACTACGATCAGGCCGTCGCGCGCTTCCAACGCATCCTCGACACGATGGGCATCACCCAGGCCCTGCGCGACGCGGGCGTCCAGCCGGGCGACACAGTCCACATTGGCGACATGGAACTCGAGTGGAGCGACTGAGGCGCGCCACATGGGCAGCGAGTCCGCGCCGGTAAAGCGCATCGGCATTCTGGGGGGGACGTTCGACCCGCCACATTACGGGCACCTCATTCTGGCAGAACTGGCGGCGGACAGCCTCAACCTCGATCGCGTGCTGTTCGTGCCCGCCGCCGATCCACCGCACAAGGGCGCGCTGCGCTCGTCGGCGGAGCATCGTGTCGCGTTGGTCGAGCGGGCCATCGCCGGAAACCCGCGCTTCGCCCTCTCCCGCGTCGATCTCGACCGGCCCGGCCCGCATTACAGCGTCGAGATGGTCCGCCTGCTGCAAGCCGAATACCCCGACGCGACGCTGATCTTCCTGATCGGCGGGGATTCGCTGCGCGACCTGCCGGGGTGGTCCCGCCCGGACGAGCTGATCCGGCTGGTGCGCCTGGGCGTGATGCGGCGGCCTGGCAGCGCGCCCGATCTGACGCAACTGGAGCGCGAGATTCCGGGTATTCGGGAGCGTGTCGACTGGATCGACGCGCCGCAGATTGAAATCTCTGCCAGCGCGCTCGCGCAACGCGTCCGCGCCGGGCTGAGCATCCGCTATCAGACGCCAGACGCCGTCCGCGCGTACATCGAAGAGCACCGGCTCTATCACACGAATGTCAAAACGGTGACCGAACCATGACTCGAAAAGTCCATTTAGCTATGCTCGCCCTGTTGGTGATGGCCGCGCTCGGAGCGGCGCTGCTCACTGCGGACGCGACACCGCGTTCGGCGGCATCCACGCTGTTGCAGGAGACTGAGACTCCCGCGCCGGAGCAACCGGGGGAACAGCCCGCCGAGCCGCCTGCGGATCAGCCTGAGGAGCAGCCTGCCGAGCCGACCGCCACGCCGACGCTGATCCCGACTGAGACGCCGCTCCCCAGCCCGACATTCACGCTCCACGCGCCGACGCGCGTCCCGCCGACGCCGATCCCGGCCGAGCCAACGCCCATCGCGCAGACCCGCGCGACCGAGTCGGCGCTGGCGCGCATTCAGGCGGACGATACGCTGCGCGTTGGGACGTATTTCAACGCCGCGCCGTTCGCGTGGCTCAACGAGCGTGGAGAGCTGGACGGCTATGAAGCGGACATCCTCAACGCGATCGCGATCGAGCTGGGCGTGCAGGTGGAGTACATCCAGGTCACTCGGCAGAACGACAACGAGATGCTGCTCAGCGGCGAGGTGGACGTGCTGATCGGCCAGCAGACGCTCAGCCAGGACCGCGAGACGATTTTCGACTTCACCCACCCCTACTACCTCAACGAGCACCGCATGGTGATACGCCAGGGCGAGCCGTACGGCACGCTGGCGCAACTTGCCGGGCATAAGATCGCGGTCGAGATCGGCAGCCGCAGCGAGCGCGCGCTCCGCCATTGGGCCGAGACGAACGGCGTCGAGTTCGAGATTGTGACCTACATCGGGGAAAAAGAAGCGCTCGACGCGCTGGCCGGGCACGAGGTCGACGGGATGGTCGGCCCGCTGGACAGCCTGCGCCGCGCCGGTCGCCAGCAGATGAGCCTGGTCGACGAGCCGGTGATGCTTGAGCCGTACGCGATCGTCATGCGCCGGTCCGACAACAACCTCTATCGCCTGCTGAATCGCTCGCTCCAGCGCCTGAAAGCCAGCGGCCGCCTTGAGCAGATCTACGCCGAATGGTTCGGCAGCGAGCCGATGGATTTCGTGACGCTCGTGCCGGTGTACGACGATCTATATGAAGACACGCGCGGCCTGGACGACTTCGCGCCGGAGCTAGTCGTGCCCGCCAACTCCGTGCGAGAGCGGCTCGCCAGCGGCCAGCCTCTGCGTGTGGCGGGGATCGCGGCCGAGGGGCAGGAAGCGCCCGCCGTCATCCGCATCATGAACGAACTGAATCGCGCGCTGGTCGAAGAAATGGCGCGGCGCTGGAACACGACGGTCGAATACGTGCCGGATTCAGTCAACGATCCGGCCTCGTTCGTGGCAAGCGGCGCGGCGGACATCGCTGTGAGCATCTACCCGCGCTGGAATGCGGCGGACGAGTTCGACTATTCGCT
>CBINGT010000314.1:0-4760 GCA_966250245.1 uncultured Anaerolineae bacterium | reverse complement strand
CCAGCGCATCGGGCGTCAGCATCCAGTTGACGTAGTTCTCCGGGAACGGCCCGGCGCCCATCTCGATCCAGTCGGGGTCGGACATGTCGCCAAGCTGCTCGGTCAGCGCGGCGATCGCCATCGGGGCGATCACCTCAAGATACGCCGTGTCGGGCAGGAAGATGTCGTCGAGCGTCAGCTCCACGCCGTTCGCCAGGTCGAAGGTGAACGTCTCGAAGTACGTCATGCCGTGCGCGCCGCCGCTGAAGGTGTAGATGATCAGGTTGAGGCTGAGGTGATCCGGCGAGAAGCCGACCGTCTCGTACTGGATGTCCAGCGTCAGCGGGCCAGGGCTGTAGTTCACAAATTCCGGATCGGCAATGGGCTCCAGAAACGCGGCCCGCTCTTTCGCCAGAATGGAGTCGACGGCATTTTCAACCACAGGGTACGCGGTTGCCAGATCCAGCGGATAATCGATCCGCACTTCGACCGGAATGGAGATCACGCAGCGTTGTTCGTCGGCGTTCCAGACGCCGCCCTTGTTGAAGCAATCCTGCTCCGGATCCTGTGCAGCAGCCGGTAACGCTGCTGCCAGCAACATCACCGCCACCATCATCCCAACCAACAACCTGCTTTTCATCGGTTTGCTCTCCTTCTGACCCTGGGCGGCCGGATGCAGCCCGCGCGCCGCCGGGCGATACTGTTTCGCACGCTCATTATACCCGCGCTGGCAACCTCCGGGATCGGCCCTTCGGCGGAGATGCGAGCGGCCCCTACCGTTCCGCCCGGAAGCGGGTATAATAGCGGGAACTTGTGTAGCGTTTTTGTAACCGAAACAAGTCAGGATATTGTATGCCGGTTCCTTACTGCCACATTTGCCGTACGAATGAGGCCGAGAAGCGCCAATATGGCGACGCTTCGCTCGACCAGGGAGATTACTGCCCGGTCTGCTACCGCCCAACCTGCCGCTTCCACATGGGCCGCGTCCGCTGGCGCTGGCGCGATACCGGGCGTGTGGACAGCGCGCTTGTCTGCCGCGACTGCAAGAACGCGTATCGCCACCGGGACTGGGACGCCCATCATCGAGACTGGATAAGCTAAGCGAGCGCGAATAGCAGCCAGGAGCAGCTAAGGGCACCGAAAACCCGCTTCGAACAATGCGCCACGCAGCGACCATTCTGCCGCGTGGCGCGTCCCTCATCAGTGGGCGCGGCCTTCCCCGTCAGTTTACAATCTTCTCAACACACGCCCGGTCTGGACGACCACCAGGGTACCGGAATCCTGGCGCTCGTGCCGCTCTGTCATCCCATCGTTTCCGGCAAACCGCGCCGCCTGATCGTGCTGGTATATGCGGGCGCGGTGGTGCTGTTGCTGGCGTCGTGGGCGCTAGGGTTCACGCTCGTATTTGGGAACGAGCCAGCGGCCGCCATGACTGGCTGAGCCGCGTTGCAGGAGACTTGGCGGTTCGCGCGTGCGCACGCCGCGCCGCCGGATCGGCCTGTGGTTGGCGTTTTGCTCACTGGCTGGAGGGGCAGAAAATGAGTACGTTGTTTCGCATCCATTCCGACTGGCGCTGGCTTATCGTGCTGCTGGCAGTAGCAGCGGTCATCTGGCTGGCGGTCGGGCTGTTTGGACGGCAGGAATACGACCGCTCGGCGCGCATCCTGACGTCGCTGTTCGCCATCAGCATCGACATTCAGGTGCTGCTCGGGCTGGCGTATATGATCTGGCAGGGGATTGAGAACGACCTGTGGCCGCGCTATCGCTTCGAGCACCTGGTGGTGATGGTCATCGCGGCGATCGTCGCCCACCTGCCCTCACGCTGGCGCAACGCGCCCGAACTGACGCGCTACCGGAACGATCTGCTGGCCGTGCTGGCGGTTATCGTGATCATTTTCGTGGGCGTCGTGTTGTTGCCGGGCGGCGTCAACCGGTGGGAGCCGAACTTCTAGCACGAGAAGGAATGGGAGAATGACATTGTCGCCATCATCGAATCATCCTGACCTGCTCGATCGGATTCAGACGTTTGACGCGGAAACACAGCGCGGCCTGACGGCCTTCACGCGGGAATTGTTCGCGCAGGAAGACGAAGTGCTGGCGCACGTGCGCCGCCGGACGCGCGAGCTCGGCATGCCCGAGATCCAGATTCGCCCGGAAGAGGGGAAAATCCTCTACTTCCTGGCGCGGATGATCGGCGCGCGGCATATCCTGGAGGTAGGGACGCTCGCCGGATACAGCACGATCTGGCTGGCGCGCGCCCTGCCGGACGATGGCAGCGTCGTGACGCTCGAAGTCGAGCCAGCACACGCACGCGTCGCGCGGGAGCATTTCGCGCTGGCTGGGCTGAATGGCCGCGTCGAAATCGTCGAAGGCTCCGCGCACGAAACGCTGCCTGTGCTGGCGCGGCGCGAGCCGTTCGACATGATGTTTATCGACGCCGACAAAGCGGGCTATCCGGCGTATCTCGCCTGGGCGCTGGAAAACCTTCCGAACGGCGCGCTGATCGTCGCCCACAATGCGTTTCGCGGGGGCGACCTGATCAGCGACACGCCCGACGAGGCCGTGCTTGCCACGCGCGAGCTGTTGAACGCAATGGCGCGGGACGAGCGACTGCTGTCTACCATCATCCCGGTCGGCGATGGGTTCGCGGTCGGCATGATTCAGCGTGGCGTCGGAACCCCTTAGCAGCGTGCGCCGGAGCGCACGGTTTCTCCGTTTTAGGGGGCGGTCTTTTCCACGGGGCCGCCCCCGAACATGCCTCTGTCCATTTCGTCACCCCGCCTGTAAATCGCCAGCCTTGCGCTTATAATGGCTCTCTGAAAGGAGTTTGCCATGTACATGGTGATGTTTGTGTTGCAGGATGCCGACCGGCTCGACCAGGTGCTGGATGCCTGGCGCGCCATCGGGGTGACGGGCGTGACGATCTTCGAGTCGATCGGCGCGCACACGCGCAAGCAGAAGCAACGGCTGGTGGGTGCACGCTACACCTTCGGAATGGGCCGGGGCGCCACGCAGATTGAGGCCGGAAACTACACGCTGCTGACGATTGTGCCGGACGAGGAGATGGTGCGCGGCTGCATTATGGCTGCGGAAAGCGTCGTCGGCGATCTGAACGAGCCGAATAATGGCGTGGTGGCTGCGTGGCAGCTTGACATTACCAAAGGGATCCCAAGCACGGGCCGTACCGATGGAGACGAGGCATGATCTGGCTTGAATTTCTGGCAAGCACAGTCGTGCTGGTGGTCGCCGCGCGCTATCTGGCCCGCTATGGCGACGTCATCTCGCTGCGGACCGGCCTGGGCGGCGTGTTCATCGGCACGCTGCTGATGGCAGGCGCGACCTCGCTCCCCGAACTACTCACCGCGATCAACGCCCTTAACCAGGATGCGCCCGATCTAACCGCAGGCAACATCTTCGGCAGCAACATGTTCAACATGTTCCTGCTGGCCGTGGTGGATCTGATGTTTTATCGGGTCCACATCCTGCGACGCGTCACGATCAACCATGCCGTAAGTGCTACCCTCGCCGTCTTGCTGATGAGCGTGGCGCTGTTCTTCATCCTCGCGCAGATCGACGTGTCGATCGGTTGGGTCGGTGTGGACAGCCTGATCCTGATCGCGCTCTATGTGTTGGGCGCGCGGCTGCTGTCTGGCGGTGGGGGCTCGGGCGAGGGCGACGAAGAGGAAATCCCGGACGACACGCCCTCGCTTCGCACGGCGCTGATCGGCTTCGGCGTGGCGACGGTGGCGCTGGTGCTGATCACGCCGGTGCTGGTCCGCAGTTCGATCGGGATTGCCGAGCAAACGGGCCTGGGAACCGGCTTCATCGGCGTGACGCTGGTCGGGATCGTTACCTCGCTGCCCGAAGTCATGACGACGATCGCCGCAGCGCGGATCGGGGCGTACGATCTCGCCATTGGCAACCTGTTCGGCAGCAATATGTTCAACATCTTCGCGCTGGGGCTGGTGGACTTTTTCTACACCGACGGGCGCTTCCTGGCGGAAGTCAGCTCCACCATGACCATCGCCGGGATGCTGGCGCTGCTCGTGACGACCCTGGCGCTGCTCGGCAACCTGGCGCGCAACCTGACGCGCGGCGGCATGCGGCGCCTGCTGATCGACGCCGACGCCCTGATGATCGCGATCATCTACGTGCTGGGGATGGTGCTGCTCTACAATCGCGGCCTGATCGGCTGAGCCGCGCAAGAAGTGTGTTGGAAAACCGCCGGGCGCGCATCCCCGGCGACGCTTGTGCGTATTGATAGCTAGGGCGCGGCCTGAGAAAGCTGCGCCCGCAAAACCCGTTGGAATAGGGACCTGCTGAGGATCGCAAGCAATGCGAATTATCGTGCATACTGGAAAAGGCGGCGTCGGCAAAACCAGCATTTCCGCCGCGACCGCGCTGCGCTGCGCCGAGATGGGGCTGCGCACCATCGTGATCTCGACCGACACCGCGCACTCCCTGGCCGACTCGCTCGACGTAAAAATCGGGCCGGAGCCGGTGCTGCTCGCCGACAATCTGTGGGCGCAGGAAGTCGACGCGCGCTACTCCATGGATAAATACTGGGGCCGCATTCAGAACTACATGCTGGAAGTCCTCAGTTCGCGCGGCGGCGTTCAGAACATCGTCGCCGAGGAAGTGACGATCCTGCCGGGTCTGGAAGAGGGCGCTCACCTGCTGTGGATCAACAAATACGCCAACGAGGGCGAGTTCGACGTCCTGATCGTCGACGCCGCGCCTACCGCCGACGGCGTGACTTGGTTTCCCGAGCGCGCGCCTCA
>CBINGT010000313.1:0-4767 GCA_966250245.1 uncultured Anaerolineae bacterium | reverse complement strand
TCACCCCACCGCGCGACAGTCTGGTACAATCAGAGAGCGGCCCGGACCGTGGGCCGCTCTCTTTCGCGTCGCCCGGCCATCATCCCAGGAGACTCGCTTGGACCCGCTGACCGAAACCGTCATCGACACCGAGACACTCTACGAAGGCAAGCTGGTACACCTCTCGCGCATGACCGTCCGCCTGCCCAATGGGGAGCAGTCCTTCCGCGAAATCGTGCGCCATCCGGGCGCGGTCGCGATGGTCCCGCTGACGGCCGAGGGCGACGTCATCCTGGTGCAGCAGTTTCGCCTAGCCGCCAACCGCATCATGCTCGAGATTCCGGCGGGTACCCTCAACCCCGGCGAAGACCCGCAACTGGCCGCCGCGCGCGAGCTGCAAGAGGAAATCGGTTTCAAGCCGGGCAAGCTGACGTCGCTCGGCGGGGAGTTCACCGCGCCGGGCTACACGACCGAGTTCATTCACCTGTTCCTGGCCGAAGACCTGACGCCCGCGCCGCTGGCCGTGGACGATGACGAGTTCCTTGAAATCGTCCCCTTGCCGCTTGATGAAGCGTTGCGCCGCGTCGAAGCAGGGGAGATCCAGGACGGCAAGACGATCGCCGCGCTTCTGCTGACCGCCAGGCGTCTAGGGCGCTAGTGCGACGGATCGGCGCGTCACACGTACTGTATAAAGGGGACCAGCGGTAATTAATCCTGTTTGGGGGAGGCCCTTTCGTGGTGAGCAGCGATCCCCTGCTGACGCAGGTTATTGGCAACTACCAGATCGAAGAACGCCTGGGGCGTGGCGGCATGGCGACCGTCTATCGCGCGCGCCAGTTGAACATGCATCGCGACGTCGCGATCAACCTCATGAGCGCGGAGCTGGCCAGCGACCCGCAGTTCGTCGCGCGCTTTGAGCGTGAAGCGAAGGTGATCGCCAGCCTGGAACACCCGCGTATTGTGCCGGTCCACGACTTCGGGCACGAAGGCGACCTGTTCTATCTAGTCATGCGCTTGATCGAGGGCGAAACGCTCTACGACCGCATGCTCGCCGGGCCGCTGCCGCCGCAGACCGCCGCGAAGCTGATCGCGCAGATCGCCGAGGCGCTCGACTACGCACACGAGCGCGGCGTCGTCCATCGCGACCTCAAGCCGAATAACATCCTGCTCGACGACTACGACAACGTCTACATGATGGATTTCGGCCTCGCCAAGCTGGTCGCCGCCACCTCGAACCTGACCGAAACCGGCATGGTCCTCGGCACGCCCGCCTACATGGCGCCCGAACAGTGGCGCGGCGATCCGGTCGACGCGCGCACCGACGTCTATGCGCTCGGCGTGATCTTGTACGAAATGATCTGTGGGCAGCCGCCGTTCGAGGGCGCAGACACGCCGTTCACCCTGATGTACAAGCATCTCAACGACACGCCGCAGCCCCCGCGCGAGATCCTGCCGAGCCTGCCCGCCAGCGTGGACGCCGTCATCCTGCGCGCGCTCGCCAAAGACCCGGACGACCGCTACCCGTCCGCCGGGGCGCTGGCGCGTGACTTCGCCGCCGCGCTCGAGGGCGCGCCCATCGAGGCGCCCATTCTGTCGCACGAGCCGGTCCCCCCGCCCACGACGATCGCCCCACCGGTCCCAGCCGCCATGCCAGTGCCGCCTGGAACGCCCGGCCTCTCAGGCGTCGGCATGCCCGAAACGTACGGCGCGCCCATGCCCGGCGTCCGCAAGCCAAAACCCAAGCCGAAACGCGGCAAGCCCGCCCACGACACGCCGCAATCGGTCGATGAAGCCGTCGCCTGGGCGTCGGAGCGGGTTAGCTCGCTGGTGATCCCCGGCTTCATCGCGCCGCCGCCCGAGGAGATGGAGCCTGCTCCGCTGCTTACGGTGGACACAGGCGAGCAGCCTCCCACCAGCGCGATCGCTTACGAGCAGCTTTCCCCGCTCCTGAACGCCGACGAAACGCTGGCAGGCGTGCTCTATCTGCGCGGCACGGACAACTGGCGCTCGTATCGCCGTCTGATCCTGATCGCGCTCGGCCTGTCGATTCTCGGCGGCATCTTTGGCGGCATCTTCGACCTGTGGATCATCAACCTCGTGGGGACCATCGCCTGGTTTTACCTGATCATCCAGGCGATCCAGATCGCGCGCGGCGTCACCGGCCATTACTACATCGGCTTCACGCCGCAGCGGCTCATCGTCCAGCCGCTCAGCCAGCGCCTGCGCTCCTACCGCGACGAAGCTCAGTTCGCGCCATGGTTCGCCGTCCGCCGCCTCGTGATGACTGACGAGTATTTCTGGCTCGAAGCCGACGCCGGAACGAAGGTCGAGGTCCTGGGCTGGCTCCCGGCGCAGGCTCCAGGTGGACTCGGTCGCCAGCGCAAGTGGCTGCTCGCCAGCGCGATCGCGCGCCTGCTCCATGAAAAAGGCTTTCCCATCCGCCGGACCTGAGACGATATGCCCGAACCCACTTCCCTTTTTTCCGAGCCGCCGATCGGCGTGCTGGACTCTGGCGTCGGTGGCCTGTCGATCCTGCGCGAAATCCGCGCGCAGCTTCCCGCCGAGCCGCTGCTCTACATCGCCGATCAGGCGCACGTGCCCTACGGACCCCGCACCATCGATGAGGTGCGCGACTTCACCACCAGCATCGCCCGTTTCCTGATCGAGCAGGGCGTCAAGGTGATCGTCGTGGCGTGCAACACCGCCAGCGCCGCCGCGCTCCATCCCCTGCGCGCCCGCTTCCCGACGATCCCGTTTGTCGGCATGGAGCCCGCCGTCAAGCCCGCCGCCCGCGACACGCAAACCGGCGTCATCGGCGTGATCGCCACCGAGGCGACTTTCCAGGGGGAGCTATTCGCCAGCGTGGTGGGGCGCTTCGCCCAGGGCGTGCAGGTGGAAACGCTCGTCTGCCCGGAGTTCGTGTTGCTCGCCGAGGCGGGCGAAACCGACACCCCCCACGCCCGCGAGGTGATCCGGCGCCGCCTGTCGCCGCTGCTTGACGCTGGAATCGACCAGTTGGTGCTGGGCTGCACGCATTTCCCGTTCCTCAAGCGCGCGATTCAGGACGCTGTCGGCCCTGGCGTGACGATCGTCGATCCCAGTGCCGCCGTCGCACGGCAGGTGGGTCGCGTGCTGGACCAGTGCGGCAAGCGTGTCGAGGGCTCGGTGAGCGGCCCCGTCCTCGCCTGCACGACCGGCGATCCCGACGCGCTGCGCGCCGTCGCGGAAAAGCTGCTCGGCCCGGACGCCGCCAACTTCGCCTACTGCAAGCTCCATTGGCACGACGGCGCTCTCACCGCCGGTCCCTGACCCACTCCCCACTCCCTATTCCCTACTCCCCGCCTTTCGCTCTTACCGTTATGTGCTCAAATTGAAATGAACTAGCCTGCGCGGCGCTGGCCGGGGAAACCTCACCCCTTAACCCCCAGCCCCTGGCCCCTCTCCGTTTAGGGAGAGGGGGCCAGGGGTGAGGTTCCGCTCCCCCAACTCCCCACTCCCTACTCCCTATTCCCTACTCCCTACTCCCCGCCTTTGCTCTTGCTAACCGCTAATCGCTAACGGCTAACCGCTTTTCACCCTTGACTGCCCTCATTATTTCGATATACTTCTAATTAGATGTACATCGAAATGGAGTGCGTACCAATGTCCGACGAACAACTGCGAGTGCTTGTTCAGTTCTTCAAAGTCATGGCCGACGAAAGTCGACTGAAGATCATCGGCCTGCTCAGCACCGGCGAGCGCAGCGTCGGAGAGCTGGCCGAACTCCTGGGGCTGCAAGAGCCGACCGTTTCACACCACCTCGGCCGCCTGCGCGAGCTTGGGCTGGTCGAGGTACGCGCCGAGGGCACCACCCGCTACTACTGGCTGAATCGCCGCCGCCTGGAAGCGCTCAACCGTGAGGTGCTACGGGTCGACGAAGCCGATTCGTGGATTGGAGAGTTGGATATGGACGAGGCCGAGCGCAAGATTCTCTCGGACTACGTGCAGAACGGTCGCCTCAAGCAGATCCCGACCAAGCAGAAGAAGCTGCTGATCATTCTGCGCTGGCTGGCCGCGAAGTTCGACCCGGAGAAGCAATACACCGAGAAGGAAGTCAACGACATTCTGAGCGACTATCACGAGGACTTCGCCTCGCTGCGTCGCGAGTTGATCAACTTCCACCTGCTTGAGCGCGACAGCGACGGTAGCCTCTACTGGCGCCCCGCTCCGCAAGCAACCGCATAACCCGCGCGCCGCCGAGAGCGCATGGAACCCGGCGGCGCGCCTGTTTTCAGGGACTTCTCCGCTTTACCGCTTCCCGTCTTCTCACACAAGCTGCTGTTCGATCAGCCGCCCGATCGGCGACTCAAACCCCTGCGCCCTGCGCCGGAAGAAATAGTCCGCGCCCTTCCCAAACGCGACCACCGCCGACACCGCGATCAGCGGCTTGAACACCCACCAGCCCAGGAACGGGATCAGCGTCGAACCCTCGTACGCAGCGATCTTCAACGCCTGCCCCGCCGACAGGATATACCCGCCCGTTTTCGTGAGCTGGCTCCACCGTAGCTCTTGCCCGTGCTGGCGCGCGATCGCGCGGAACATCAGCAGCTCCAGCCCGGCGAGAATCAGCGACGTGCCCGGCAGAAACCCGCCGATCAGTGCCACTCCTGCCGCCAGCATGGCGTAATTGCGAATTAACCGGCTCGTGTTCATACCCCGCGCTCTCCTGCAAATTGGTTTCTAGCGAGGTTATAGCAGGCTCGCGCGGGCGCTGGCGGCTACTGCTCCGGCGCCTTCACCGGATTCAGC
>CBINGT010000312.1:0-4776 GCA_966250245.1 uncultured Anaerolineae bacterium | reverse complement strand
AACTCGCCGCCGCGCGCCTCGTCGTAGGGGAAGCCGAACAGGTCCAGCAGCCGCCCGCTGACGCTGAACTCTGCGAAACCGTAGCCGTCCAGCCCCGGCGCCGCCAGCGCGACGATGATGCTGTCGTCCGGCGCGATCGCAATATCGACCGGCGTCAGGCCTTGCAGCACCTCTTCCGCCAGGCTGACGACCAGCGGCTCCCCGTCCGCGTCGAGCACGTTGAGCGCGCCGCCCGTTCCGGTCAGGTAGAGCGCGCCGGTCCCCGCGTTGTTGTCGATCCGCACGTCCGCCAGATCGCTGTTGACCGCGCCGAGGTCGATTGTCGCCAGCAGGTTCCCAACCGTGTCGAAGCGGTAGAGGCGGCGGGCGATCCCCGCGCCGTGCCCTTCGGAGACGGCCCACACGTCGCCCGCAGGCGTGACCGCGATCGTGCGCGGCATGCCCGGCGCGAACTCGCCATCCCCATCCCCGCGACGGCCCCAGGCGCGCACGAAGTTCCCCGCGCGGTCCACCACGGTGATCGCGCTGTCTTCGCTCGCCGCGTTGGCGAGATACAGCCGTGTGTCGGGACCAATCGCCACGTCCACGTAATCTGCTTCACCCCAGGGGCCCATGAAGCTGATCGGCGCGCCATTGGTCATGTTGAGCGCCAGCACGCCGCCCGGACCCGCCGCCATGTACATCACGTCGAACATATCGTAGGTGATGCCGCCGTAGGTGACCGTTCGCCCGTCCTCGGGGGGAAGAGACTGCGTGTGCCACAGCACGCCGCCGTCGAGGGCGTTGACCGTGTTCACCAGGTCCTGATCGCGCTCCGGCAGAGTGAACGACAGCGACTGCGCCAGGGCGTCGAACCGCGCGCTCGCGCCGCTCTGCCAGACTGGAGCAGGCGCCAGCCCGCGCACGATCGCGACACGTCCGCCCGCCACTGCCAGCAGGGCGACACGAGTCGTCAGCCCGTCGTCGGGGAGCGTCACTTCCGCCTGGAAGCCGCTGATCGCGTTGCCCCACGCGGCGGGCTGCGCTTCGGGCGTCGCACCGTCGACCGTCGCCAGCCGCGCGAGCGCTTCGGGGAGCTGACCCGCGTCGGTGATCCCAAGCTGGCTGAAGGTCCCGAACAGGATCCTCACGACCAGCCCTTCGGGGATGCCGCCTTCCTGCACCGTGGCGAGATCGGCGGGCGCAGCGGCGACCAGCCCGCTCTCAGTCGCGTCTACCTGCCAGCCGCCCGGCAGGTCAAACGCCACGCCGAGCTGCGCGTTCTCGTAGCGCGAGCCGTCTTGCGCGCGGGCGGGCGGGGCAAGCGGGGCGAGCAGCGCGACCAGGCACATCAGCGCGAGCAGCGGGCGGCAGCGGTTGATCATCGACACATCTCCTTACGGGCATTGCGGATGTTTTCAGATAGCCAACAGCGGTCGATTGTACCGTATTCTCGCGGGCGATCCGCCGTGCGTCGGGGAGCCGTTGAGCAGACGCCAGACGCCGCGTGAAAAATCAGGCTGTGACTCTTCCTTCCGCTCTGGGGAACACAATAATGAATTTTTCGTGAAAAATGTCAATAGGAGGGCTTGATTGTCAATTCGATCTCAGGCTATACTGTGACTGTTAACAATGAGGGGAAGGTTCTTAACATTACTTTGCTGGCGCGGATGCTGCGCTTTTTAGCCGCGTGCGGGCAGCCTGTGACCAGACGCAAGATATTCGGGCCGAAAAACGAGAGCCGTCAACCCACTGTCAACGCTGTCACCCACGGTAATCGAACACCGCGACCCGTTCCTGCACGCCGGGGCGGTACAGATTTCAAAAGGATCGGTCTGGAATGTACACGAAGAATGAATTAATGTTCCCGCACTACGTCATCCCGCATCTGAGTGAGAGCCGAGGCGAAACGTGGCAGCGGCTCGTCACGCGCGTGCTGAGCCTTCCCGAGACGCACGAGGAAGTGCTGGCGTTCATGCTGATGATGATCCGGCTGAATGGCTGCCTGCCGTGCGAAACGGACAGCTATCGCGCGATGCGCGGGTGTGCGATGTGCTCGCTGCAGACGCTGCGCCGCTTCAAGGGAACCGACGACGAACTGCTGGCCGCATATCACGAAGCGCTGGACGACGTGCGCGCCTATCTTGGCACGCCGCAGCCTGTGCTTCCGGCTTATCGGGAGAGCGTCCCGCAAATGGTCTGATCTGTAAGCTTTTGTCATATTCTGCGATATAATAGCATAAAGACGCCGCACGATGCGGTCCGTTCGGGCCGCATTTGTGTCTCTGCGGCGGTATGTGTGGTTGTGCTACCCGATTGCGCTGCGATTTGTCCGGCTTATTGTTTTCGAGCGTGACCGATGCAGATCAACTCTGATTCCACGCCGCAATACTCCCCATCAGGTTATCCGACGTCGTATCACAACCTGCACTGGGACAGTATCAAGCGTGTCAAGGACTACCTGTACCAGCAGTTGGTCCCGGTGCTGGAAGATGCTTCGTCGCGGCTGAGCACGGCGGAGCGTTCCGAACTGGCGCGCGGGCGCGAGTCGCTGCGACCGATCTCGCACCGGCTGGCGATGGCGCGCAACACGCTTGCCGCCTGGGCCGCGCTGATCACGGTCGAGAGCGGCGGGTCCATACCCCAAGCGAAACGCCTGCCCGTGGCGGCGTCTGCGCTACCGGAGTGGCTGACCGAGCACATCCGCTTTCACACGACGCTCACCGTCGAGTACACGCGGCCGATCTTCGTGCATCCCGAGGTGTTCTTCGAAAGCCTGCTGCTTCTCGCCAAGACGGGTGACGAGATCGGCGCGCTGTTGCAGGTCACCCTGACCGACGCGCCCGAAAGTCCGCGTGGCGTGTGGCTGCGTGCGATCTTTGTGCCGCCGGTACGCGGGGCATACAGCGGCATGAGCACGCTGCTGGCGGCGCTCAGCGCGCGTCAGGACATGGGCGACGCGGCGTTTCGCCTGCAGGTGACCGGCGGCCTGATGAAGCTGAACGGGTCGCGCCTGGTATTGCAGAACAACCGTAAGACGGGTGAGCAGGCCCTCGCGGCGCTGCTGCCGACGCTGACCGCCGAAGACTTGCGCGGCCAGCGCAGCGAGCCGAAGCGCATCCCGTGGCGCTCCCCCAAGGCTCTGACGCCCGCCACCGATGAGAACACAAGCGACCTGCCCCAGCCCTTCCGCCTCGATGAAGACACTGATCGCCCGACCGAGGAAGCGGTCGTCCCGGCCTTCCCACCGGGCGTGCTCGAGTCGTGGCTGGAGAGCGCGGACGGCGAGCTTGATGGCGATCTTGACGGCGACCTCGACGGCATTTTCGACTCCACCGCTGGCGACGATCCCGACGACACGGACCCCGCTCGCCCAGGCGTTTACCCCATCTTCCCGCCAGAATCCTGATCGCGGCGTCTGGTGCGTGCTGCGCCGGACGCGCTATACTGCTTGGGCTGATCTCACATTCTGCGGGAGCCTGCTATGCCTGCGATGCGATCCAAGCTCAACGCGGCGACGACTCTATTTGGCACATATGCGATCATTAAGCCGGGGCAGCGGGTGCTGATGCTCAACAGCGACGACCCGGCCCTGGCCCGCTGGGCGCTCGACATGGTTGCCCCGGATGGACAGGTGACGGCCCTGCACAGCTCGCACCGGTCGCTGGCAACGCTGGCGCGCGTGCCAGGGCTGGACACCGCCGCGACCGTCTACCCCGATCCGGCCCAGCACGGCGATGCCGACGTGGCGCTGCTGGAAATCCCCAAAGGACGCGAAGCGGCGCGGGCGTGGCTGTGGACTGCCGCCCAGAGCATCCGGCCGGGCGGCACGCTGTACCTGGCCGGGGCCAATGCGGCGGGCGCGAAATCCGCCATTAAAGACGCCGAGGCGTTGCTTGGATCGGCGCCGGTGCTGGGGCACAAGGGCGGTCACCGGCTGGCGCTGGCGCAGCGTCCCGACATGCTGGCTCTGCCGCCCGCCTGGGGAGACACCCGCCCGTGGGAGCCTCGCACCGTTCACCTGACGCACGGCGGGCAGGAGGTTCCGGTGGTGAGCATGCCCGGCCTCTTTAGCTGGAACGAGCTGGACGAGGGGACCGCCCTGTTGCTCGATCACCTGGTGGGGGATACGGTCCGCGCCGGGATGGACGTGCTCGACGTGGGGTGCGGCTATGGGATCGTCGGGCTGGTCGCGGCGCGATCCGGCGCGCGCGTCACGCTGATCGACGACGATCTGCGGGCGGTGCGCTGCGCGCGGGAGACGATCCGCCTCAACGGGCTGGACGATCGCTGCACTGTGCAGCCGGGCGACGTGATGGAAGGACTCTCCGGCCAGACGTTCGACCTCGTGCTCTCGAACCCCCCGTTTCACCAGGGAACCGAGGTGATGACCGCCACCGCGCACCAGATCGTGCGGCAAGCGCGGGACGTGCTCAAGCCGGGTGGACGCCTGCTGGTGGTGGCGAACCGCTTTCTCCCGTACGACCGCACGATCACCGAGGTGTTCGGATCGGCGCGGATCGTCGCGGAGACGACGCGCTTCTACGTGATCGAGGGCGTGCGCGGGCGGGCGTAGGCGCGCGTTCCGGTGGGCGGAAGGGCCTCGTTTGCGCTAAGCTTTGGGTGACTCAACCAGCGTTTAGCGATTAGCCGTTAGCCTTAAGCCAGGCATAGCAAGCCCGGATATAAGCATCTGCCGTGTCTGTTTCAGTTCCCGCTAACCGCTAATTGCTAACTGCTAACAGCTAATCAGTTCCTGCCACGTGATACAAGGAGCGTGCAGTCCATGGCACAAGA
>CBINGT010000311.1:0-4788 GCA_966250245.1 uncultured Anaerolineae bacterium | reverse complement strand
CTGCTCCGGCGCCTTCACCGGGTTCAGCGGGCGAGTCTGGCGGCGCGGATCGCGCGCGTGCTGCGCCCGATCGATCGCCACGCGGCGCACTTCCGCCGGGGGACGCAGCGGCAGCGCGATCGTGAACGTGCTGCCCGGCAGCTTGACGCGGTCCTCGCCCTCGCTCTCCACCCAGATCCGCCCGCCGTGGCCCTCGATCACGCCGCGCGCAATCGTCAGCCCCAGGCCCGGCCCCGCGCCCATGAATTTCGTCGTGCCGGACGAGTGCAGGTTCGGGTCGTGCGTGCGGAAGAACTTCTGGAAGATCAATTCGTGGTTGGCCGGGTCGATCCCGATCCCGCTGTCGCGCACCACGATCCAGATCTCGTCGTCGTGCAGCCGCCCGGTGATCTCGATCCGCCCGCCGTCTGGCGTGTACTTGATCGCGTTCAGCACCACGTTGCGGAACGCCTGCACCAGCCGCTGCATATCGCCCTGGAACGGCGGCAGGTTCCGCAGCCCGCGCGCAGTAACCAGCAGCTTCCGGCTTTCGATGCTCTCGCGCAGCGGCTCCAGCGCGGTCCGTATCACGCTGTCCGCCGTCAGCGGCGTGAACTGCAGGTCCATCGCGTTCACGTCAAGCTGGCTGACGTCGAGCATCGCCTCGATCAACTGCTCCAGCCGGTCGGCGGCGCGGCGCATGCTGGCGGTCATGCTGGCGATCTGCTCCTGATCGAGCAGCCCGTCCTCGTTCATCTGCTCCATGATGTCGTTGTAGCCGCGAAGCTGCGCCAGCGGCGTGCGAAGCTCGTGGCTGGCGATCGTCACGAAGTCCGTCTTCACGCTGTCGAGCCGCTCAAGCTGGTCTTTGGTGCTCGAAAGCTGCCGGTTAAGCTCGGCCTGCTCCGCCTCGCGCCGCCGCAGGTCCGCCACCAGACGCGCATTCCGCAGCGCAACGCCCACCTGATTCGCCATCGCCAGCAGCAGGTCGAGGTCGGACGCCGTAAACGCCGCGTCAGACACCTTCGGCCCGGCGCAAAGCACCCCGATCAACCGTCCCTGCACGATCACCGGCGCATAGGCGCTCATCCGCATCTGCTGGAAAAACTCGCGCTCCTCGACCGCCGCCGCCCGGTACTCACGCCGAAAGTCGAGGTCGTATTGCAGCAGCGGCGCGCGCCAGCGCACAAACTGCGCCATGATCGGGCTAGTGGGGCCGATCTGCCCGCGCCGTCCGGGCGGCTCGCCCGGCTCGTCGACCGCTGGTTCCAGGTAAATCTCGCCCGCCGGGCCTGTGTTCGCCAGCAGCAGCCCGCCCCGGCTGACCCGTAGCACCCGCCGCAGCGTCTGATCGGTGATCTCGACCAGCGCGTCGAGGTCGAAAACGCTCGTCACCCGCTCGCTGAACCGGCGCAGTTCATTGGCAACCGCCCGCTCCGGCTCGCCCACCACCCGTCGGACGACGCGCTCCGCCAGCAAATAGAGCGGCACGGCCATCAGCGCACCCGCAACCGCCAGCAGCGCCATCACCCCGCGACGTCGCGCCCCGCTGCCCGTGACCAGTTCGTCGGCGAGCAGCAGCCCGCCAAAGAAGATCCCGGCCGTGATCGCCGTCAGCACGCCGATCACCAGCAGCCCGCGCATCAGCAGGCGCAGGTCGACCACGCGATACGCCCACACGCTGTACGCCGCCGCCAGCAGCCCGGCGAACTGCATCAGCCAGCCCGCCTCGGCGAACATCGGCGTCCCGCTGTTGCCCGCGATTACGCCCAACACCACCAGCGGGATCAGCAGCGCCCAGAACAGCGCGCGATTCGCCACTTCTGGCAGCGGCGCCCGGTAGAACACGATGAACGCCACCGGAACCAGCGCGCCGATGACCGCGCCCCATCCCGCCACGATCACCAGACTGGGCCACTGGTCCGGCTGGCCGGCCGTCGAAAGCCAGCCATCCTGTCCCAGCGTCAGGCCGGGCAGCGCGACGCTCGCCACAACCTGCACCGCCCACCAGGTTAGCCCACCGGCGTACCACAAGCGCCCGCCGCTCACCCGCAGAAAACGCAACACCTGGCGCGCGAAAAACACGATCACCAGGTTGCCGAGAAGCAGCGACAGCGCGGCAGGCGTCAGCTCGCCAATGAAAAGCGAGGTCAGCGGGCCGCGCAGATGCGCGTCGCGAGGGATGAACAATGTCAGAGCGTGAAGCAGCGCCGCGCCAAGCGCCAGCACCATGTAGCGCCGCAAACCGACGGGGAAGCGCTCGCGGCTGCGCCCGACCAGGATCGCGATCAGCGTGATATACCCGGCGCTTATTCCCGCCGCAATCAATTCAGTTGGACTGGTCACGAAACTCTCTACCTTGTGCGCAGGCTGTCCCCACCCCGCGCGCGACCATCATAACGCAGGCTTGCGCCGAGGGCTATAGTCCACGCCGCCTATTGACTTCGGCGATTGACACATGCCCCCTAACAAATGGGTGTTGACGCCCCGCTAAATCAGGATAACAATGAGGGCCGGAAAGTCAATCGAGAAGTGAGAGTGATGATGACTGAAGGTTCCTTACCCGGTCTGGGCGCTGCCCAGGCTAGACGTTGTAACCGGGCTGCTGAACTCAGGCAGTAGGTGAACCTGCGTCCCCTCGACTGAAGGCCACCTCTGCCTGAGCCCCCAGGAGGTGTGCCGTGGAAATCCGCCTGCTTGACGACATCCTCAACCGCGTGCGCGCAGCGCTGGAGCGCGACGATCTGCCCGCCGCTGCCGCCATCATCGAGAGCCTGCGTCCGGCAGACCAGGCCGATCTATTCGCAGACCTGCACGACGAGCACCAGGTCGCGCTGCTGCCGGAGCTAGACCCCGCCGACTCAGCCGATATCCTCGAGCGGCTGGACAACAGCGAAGTCGCAGAGCTGGCCGCACAGCTTCCCACCGACGACCTGATCCGCATTGTCGAGGAAATGGCGCCCGACGAGGCCGCCGACCTGCTCGGCGACATTCAGCCCGCGCGCGCCGAAGCCGTCCTGGCGGGCCTGGACGATCCGGACGAGATCCGCCCGCTGCTGTTCTATCCCGACGACAGCGCAGGCGGCCTGATGACCTCGGAGTTTCTGGTGCTGCGCCCGCGCATGACGGCGGAAGATGCCATCGCCGCGCTGCGCGCCTGGCGGCCCGACTCCGAAACGATCTATTACCTGTTCGTCGTTGACGCCCAGCGGCGGCTGATCGGCGTGGTCAGCCTGCGCGAGCTGGTAGTGGCTGACCCCGCCACCCTGATCGCGGACCTCATGAATCCAGACGTGATCTCCGTGACGGCCGGGACTGACCAGGAAGAATGCGCGCGCATCATGGTGCGCGAAGACCTGCTCGCCCTGCCGGTGGTGGACCCGGACGGCGTGCTGGTCGGCGTGGTGACCATTGACGACGTCGCCGACGTGCTGGTCGAAGAAGCGACTGAGGACCTGCAACGCTTCGGCGGCGCGGAGCCGCTCGGCCGGACCTATCTCGACAGCCCGGTGCTGACCATCATGCGCAAGCGGGTCGTCTGGCTGCTCTTGCTGTTCGTCACCGAAAGCCTGACCGGCACGGTGATGCGCCTCTTCTCGAACGAGCTAGAATCGGTCGTCGCGCTGGCGTTCTTCGTGCCGCTGCTGATCGGAACCGGCGGCAACGCGGGCACGCAAACCACCAGCACCATCATCCGCGCCCTGGCGACGGGCGAGATCGCGCTCAAGGATGGCCTGCGTACGCTCTGGCACGAGCTGCGCGTTGGATTGCTGCTCGGCGTGGGCATGGCGGTTGTCGCCTACGGGCGCGCGCTCACCTGGGGCAGTGCCACGGACCTCGCGGTGACGGTCTCACTGGCGATCTTCATCATCGTCGTCTGGGCGAACCTGCTTGGCTCGGTGCTGCCGCTGCTGGCCGTACGCCTGCGCATCGACCCGACCGTCGTCTCCGGCCCGGTGATGAGCACCCTGGTCGACGCAACCGGCCTGTTTATCTACTTCTCGCTCGCGCGCCTGATCATCTTGAATTAGCGCGCCTCAATCGAAAGGACCCTGTGATGACCCGCCGTCTGCTGTACGCCACGACGAACCCCGGCAAGCTGTTCGAGGTCCGCCACATTCTTACGCCGCTCGGCTTGTCGATCGTCGCCCCGCAGGACGTCGGCATCGGGCTGGAAGTCGAAGAAACGGGCGCCACCCTCGAAGAAAACGCCGTGCTGAAAGCCCGCGCCTACCTGGAGCACGCGCGCAATGGCGCCTACGTCGTGATCGCGGACGACACGGGGATCGAAATCGATGCGCTGGACGGAGAGCCGGGCATCCACATCCGCCGCTGGATCGGGCGCACGATGACCGATCAGGAGATTTACGACTATACGCTGGAGCGGTTGAAGGACGTTCCGCCGGGGCAGCGCGGCGCGCAGTTCCGCACGGTGATCGCGCTCGGCACGCCCGCCGGGGGGATTGAGCTGTTCGAGGGGACGTTGCGCGGCGAGATCCTGGTCGATCCCGGTCCGGTGCAAATTGCCGGGTTCCCGTTCGAGGCGCTGTTCTACGTTCCGGAGTGGTCGCGCGTTCTTGGGGAGATTTACACCCTGCCGCCCGCCGAGAAGGCCGCCTGCATCACCCACCGGGAGCGCGCCATCCGCGCCGCGCTGCCACGTATCCGCGCCCTGCTCGACATGCCCGCGTGAGCCAGCACATCGCTCAGTTGCTCGTGTAGGGGCGGAGCTTGCTCCGCCCACTGGCCCAGATATTCCAGACGTCCGTAGGCAGGGGCTGCTTCCCGTACTCCCTATTCCCCACTCCC
>CBINGT010000310.1:0-4801 GCA_966250245.1 uncultured Anaerolineae bacterium | reverse complement strand
AGCAACTGACCCACGCGGTCAGCTCGCGAAACCTCACCCCCTGGCCCCTCTCCGTTTACGGAGAGGGGAAAAGGGGCTGGGGGTTAAGGGGTGAGGTTTCCTGACGAGCGCTATACCTGCCCGATTGTTTCGATCAATCGCCGAGCGACTAGCTTTTAGCTAGCTGCTAATCGCTAACCGCTAACTGCTGCTCTCAGTACTCGTACAATCGGAAGATCGTCGGCCCTTCGTCCTCGGAATAACCCTCCGCGATAAACACTTCCCAGCCGCTGCCGCGCGCCGCACTGTCCGTTTTTCCGGTGCAGCGCGCGACGCTCCGCTCGCCCCCGGACGTGGACTCCTCGACATCCAGAGGCGACGCCGCCGAATAGACGCACGTCCCCCCCTCGCCCTCGTAGAACGCGGCGACCTCGCGCCCCGACTGGCTGGTGCGGTAGATGCGATACGCCGCGCCCCGCTCCGGCTTGACGCGCTCCACCTCGACCGCGCCCTCAGGCACCGGCACGCCGCTCGAAAACACCAGCCCGTACAGTGGTTCCGCGACGCGCGTCAGGATCACCGCCGCCAGAGCCAACGCCGCGACCATCAGCAACAACGCGACCCACAGCGGGATAGCGGGCAGACGCCGCCGGGGATCGGCATCGGTGCGAGGTTCGCCGGTCATCGTGCGCGCTCCTCATTCGCCGGGGCAGTCAACGCTTCGAGCGGCGCGGAGCCGTCGATCAGACGTGCCGCGAGGTCCACATCATCTGCCAGCACGTCGCGCAGCGGGGCAGCCTGCTCGCTGGCGAAGATCAGCCGCCACTCGTCCACCGCGCCCGCGTGCTTCTTCATCGCCTCAAGCTGCTTGCGAGCGGCGGGGATCTGCCCGCGCCGCAGATACGCCCGCGCCAGCCAGAGATACGCGATCAGCCGGTGGCGCGCGTCCGGGATGCGCGCGTCGAGCGCCCGCTCCAGCATCAGAATTGCTTCGGCGGCGTCGCCCTGGCGATCCGCGATCAGCCCGAGGTTGTACGCCGCCATCCAGCCGGACGAGTCGCGGGCGAGCGCCTGCTCCGCGTAGCCCCGCGCCCGGTCAAGCTGACCCTGCTGGACGTAGACTTCCGCCAGCCCCAGATAGCCACCCGGCGAATCCGGCGCGTAGTTGATCGCCCGCTCATAATCGCGCTTGGCGCGGTCCAGCGCTCCTTGCAGGCGATATAGCTCCGCCCGGAAGCGGTAGTGCTCGGCGTCGTCCGGCTGGCGCTCGATCAGTTGGTCCATCACCTCGATCGCCTCGGGAAGCTCGTTGCGATGCAGGTGCCGGACCGCGCGCTGATACATCATGCTCGTCGGGCTGCGGAAGATGATCTGCGCCGCGATCATCCACCCAAGCCCCGCGCCAACCAGGAAATCGGCCAGCTCCGGCAGCACGATCCCCGCCGCGACCAGCGCCAGCCCCGGCGCAAACGCCCGCAGCACGCGCCCGCGCCCGTCCGGCGTGACGCGTACCAGCAGCGCCACGCCCAGCCCGGCCAGCGCCAGCCACACCAGCGCGACCTGCGCGCTCTGACGCCACTCGGCGTCAGGATAGGCAAGCTGGAGCGCGACGCCGCCCACCAGCGCGGCCAGCGCCAGCACGCCGAGCGCCAGGCTCCAGCGCGGCCCAAGCCAGCGAACAAATGTGACCATCAGTCCGACTCCTGCCGGCGGAAGCTAATCCGCCGCACGCGCCGCGGCCTCTCCCCGGCGCCCAGGTCGATCCGCATGCGGATCATGATCGGCTCGCCGCCAACCGCTTCCCAGAAGCGCATCCCCTCGGGGTTGCGCGCGGCGACCTGTAACTCCACCTGCTCCACGCCCATGTGCCGGAACCACTGGTTGAGCGTGGCGACCAGTTCCCGGCCTAGCCCCAGCCGCCGGTAGGCCGGATCGACAAAAATATCCGCGATGAACCCCGCATCGACATGCTGGAACAGGTCGGGGTGCAGGTCGATCACCGCGCCGAGCACATATCCCACCACCTCACCGCCCACTTCCGCGACCAGCGCCATCGTCGACGGATCGCTGCGGCGCTCCATCATCCGCCGGGCATAGCGTTCGGGCGCGCCCTCGGTAGCGCCGGGCAGCCGTGGATCGAGCACGACGTGCTGCTCGGTGAGCATCGACCACAGCCGGGCGATCGCCGCTTCGTCGCGCGGCTCGACCGGGCGGATCAGCGCGGATTGCGGGTGTTCGTTCGCCATCTCTCAGTCCGAATCAACAAAAAACTCCCGCCCCAAAAGGGACGGGAGCGCAAGCTCTCGCGGTACCACCCTTATTCCCCACCCAAACAGGCAGGGCACTCTGCAGCCACCTCTATGGCCCGGTCCTGATAACGGAGACCAATCCGGCACAGCTTACTGGCGCGGCGCGCGTTCGGCCTGCGGCTCAGGAAGGATTTTCCGCTCGACTGCCGCACCCGGCTTCCACCACCTCCGGGCTCGCTGACCGGCCGGGACGAGCGTACTCGTTTCCGTCGTCGCCTTTATGCCGAGAGCATACCATAGCGCCGGGGCAGGGTCAAGGGTGCCGGGGCGAGATCGGCGGCTGACAGTCCAGCAGGAATCAAACGGGCGGAGCAAGCTCCGCCCCTACATGCCCATCCTCAAGCAGATGCAGAAATCAGCGCCTCTACAGTAGCTCCGGGATCTGCTCCGGGTGCTCGGCGACCTTCACGCCTGCTTCGGTCAGCGCCTTGATCTTGTTTTCCGCTGTGCCGCTACCACCCTCGACGATCGCCCCGGCGTGGCCCATGCGCTTGCCGGGGGGAGCGGTCTGCCCGGCGATGAACGCGACGACCGGCTTGGTCATGGACTTCGCAATGAACTCGGCCGCCTTTTCCTCGTCGGTCCCGCCGATCTCGCCGATCATCACGATCTTCTCGGTCGCGGGGTCGTCCTCAAACATCTGCAGCACGTCGATGAAGTTCGTGCCGTTAATCGGGTCGCCGCCGATGCCGACGCACGTCGTCTGGCCAATGCCCGCCATCGTCAGCGCATACACGACCTCATACGTCAGCGTGCCGCTACGCGAGACGACGCCCACGTTGCCCGGCGTCGCGATATGGCCGGGCATAATCCCGACCTTCGCCTGACCAGGCGTCAGCAGGCCGGGGCAGTTCGGCCCGATCAGGCGGCTCTCGCTCTGGTCCAGCCGCGCGCGGACCTTCATCATATCCATTACGGGGATGCCCTCGGTAATGCACACGATCAGCTCGATCCCCGCGTCGATGGCCTCAAAAATCGCGTCCGCCGCGAACGCCGCCGGGACGTAGATAATGCTGGCGTTGGCGTCGGTTGCATCGCGCGCTGCCTTCACCGTGTCGAACACCGGCTTGCCCAACACCCACTCACCTCCCTTGCCCGGCGTGACGCCGCCGACGACGTTCGTGCCGTACTCGATCATCTGCTCGGTGTGGAACAGCCCCTCGCGGCCCGTGATGCCCTGCACCAGCAGCTTGGTTTCGCTGTCTACCAGAATCGCCATCGTTTCGTCTCCCTCACGCCCGCTGCGCGGCGGCAACCGCTTTCTGAGCCGCATCTGCCAGGCTGGTCGCGCTGACCATGTTCGGCAGCGCCGCCTCAGCCATAATCTTGTGCGCTTCTTCCTCGTTCGTCCCCACCAGCCGGACGACCAGCGGCAGGTCGATCTTCACCTCTTCCAGCGCTTCGAGGATGCCCCGCGCCACCTCGTCCGCGCGAGTGATCCCGCCGAAGATGTTGACCAGGATCGCCTTCACGTTCGGGTCGCTGGCGATAATCCGCAGCGCCGCAGCGACCTTATCTGCCCGCGCGCCGCCGCCAATGTCGAGGAAGTTCGCCGGGGAGCCGCCGAATAGCTTAGTCATGTCCATCGTCGCCATCGCCAGCCCTGCCCCGTTGACCATGCAACCGATCTCGCCGTCCAGCTTCACGTAGCTCAGACCGGCGGCGCGTGCTTCGGTTTCGGCGGCTGGTTCGGCGCTGGTGTCGCGCATCTCCGCGAGGTCCGGGTGACGGTAGAGCGCGTTGTCGTCGATCGACATCTTGCCGTCAACCGCCAGCAGATTCCCGTCGCCGTCGATGATCAGCGGGTTGATCTCGGCCAGCGTCGCGTCGCTCTCGACGTAAGCCCGGTAGAGAGCGCGGGCGATGCTGATGAACTGCTTCCATAGGTCGCGCGGCAGGTCGATGCCGTAAGCGAGGTTGCGAATCTGATAGTCGCGCAGGCCGAGGAAGGGATCGATATGCTCGCGGATGATCTTCTCCGGCGAAACGCGGTTCACCTCCTCGATGTCCATGCCACCTTCCGCGCTCGCCATAATCACCGGTTTGCGCGCGGCGCGATCGTTCGTCACGCCCAGGTAAATCTCCGCTTTGATGTCCGACGCGGGATCGACCAGGACCTTCAGAACCTTATGGCCCTTGATCGTCATTCCAAGAATCGCGTCCGCGTGCTGTTGCGCTTCTTCGGGCGTCCGCGCGAGCTTCACGCCGCCCGCTTTGCCGCGCCCGCCCGTCAGCACCTGCGCCTTGACGACCACCGGCCGGTCAAGCTCTTTCGCGATTTCGTAGACCTGCTGGGGATCGTGGGCGACCTTGCCTTGCGGGATGGGGATGCCAAACTCCGCGAAGCGCAACTTCGATTGGTATTCGTGTAGATTCACTGGCTGGCCTCCAGAACGGACCACAAGTCTAGTACAGGGGAGTAGCCGCCGAAACGGCCCACGGAAAGTATAACACTGCGCTTAAAGCGGACAAAAAGCCTGCGCAATTCTTCACATGACGATCATCAAAAAGCA